>DMPQ01000091.1 GCA_003455945.1 Planctomycetaceae bacterium | reverse complement strand
CCGGGGTCGGTCGCACTACGGCCTCCGCGCCTCACAGACGCAGGTTCCAGTCGTCGCGGCGATACCGTTCGTCCGCCAGGCGGTGCGAGGCATCGATCAGCGTCGAATCGATCTCGGCCGGTTCCGCTTGCCAGACGCCGGCCAGGGCGCGTACCAGAGCCGATCGATCGACCGTCAGGCATCGGACAAAGTCGCGGTGCGAGCGCCCCGCTCGGTACTCCGGTTGCCGCGGCGGCATCTTCAGCAGTCGTTCGACCGGAGTCAGATCCATGTCGAGCAGCAGCGTGCCGTGGTACAGCAGATGCGTCCGGCGGCACCGCAGCGCGTTCCCCGAGACCTTCCGATCGTCCAGCGTCAGATCGCACGTCCCGCGCATCGTCACCGCGGCTCCCGCTCGGTTCACCGCCTCGGCGATCCGCTCCATGACGAAACGATGCGCAACATCCAGACGCCGGAGTTCGGGGTACGTCTCGTAGCTCAGGACCACCGCGTACATCAGACAGCCGGGGGCACCGACCACCGTCCCTCCGCCGCTGCAGCGCCGCAGGATCGGCACCCCTTCGCTCCGACAGCGATCGACATCGACCTCGTCCGCGACTCGCGAGCCGCGTCCGAGAACGACCATCGTCCGGTCCGGCTCCCAGATCCGCAGAGTCCCGACTCGATCCTCGCTCGCCTCCGCCTGCTCGAGCAGCATCTCCTCGAATGCCAGGTCGACCGCCGGATCCCGGAGCGAAAGTTCGAACAGGCGCAAGGGAGAACCCGACGAGTTGAAGGAGCGAGAGCCGAACGTGCGCGACGAAGCGCAAGAAGCGATCGTCATCCGTCCCGCTCGCGGCATCGGCACGAGCAGCCCCATGAGGTACCGGGAGCCGAGCGAAGGACCGAGACGGATGACGTCGCGCCAGTCTAATCGACCTCCGCCGAGATGCCTCCCCGGTCCCGCTCGGCGACGATCCCGTCGCTCGACCGTTCGGCCCCCTCGCCCGATTCCTGACGCTCCGGCGGAACCCCTTCGAACTCCCACAGCCGAAGACCGATCATCTCGATCGCCGCCGCGGCATCGTCCAGACGTCGGCGCAGACGTCGGTTTCCTCCCTGCCAGCCGTCGAGCGTCTCGATCATCCGCGTGACGGTCGGTGCCGAGGGAGCCCAGCCGGGATCGAGAGCCCGCTCGTGCAACGTCGCGAAATCGACTCGCAACCTCTCGGCCAACGCTCGGTTCTCGTCGGCCGAGGCGGCTTCGATCTGCAGATCGCGGATCCGACAGGCGACATGCAACAGCAGCACGGGCAACGGCCAAGCTCCCAGTTCGTCGCCGATCGGTCCGAACTCGTCCGCCTCGTCGTCCGAAGCGACTCGCGGCAACTCGATCCGATCTCCTCCCTTCTCGGATGCCGGGAATCCCCATTCGCCGTTCCAGTCCTCCCAGTCGCGGAAGTCCTCGGTCAGCGCAAAGGGCCATTCCGGGTCGAGCTGTCCGGCGTCCAGATGCGAGAACATCGGCGAGTCGTGTTCGAGCAGGTCGCGACAGAAGGGACAGTCGCAATCGAGGTCGGCGCCCGACTTGTCGATGGTCCAGGGGAGGCGAGTCCGTTCGCGATCGATGACATCGACCGGCGCTTCGCCCGACAGATCCTCGATTCGGGGTTGCGTCAGCCAGACATCGCGCCGTCGATGAAGCGCCGCCTCGAGTCCTCCCCGAGTCACGCTCGGATCGGTCAGCAACGCTGCCGCGCCGGCGGTCAGCAGATCGCGCACCAGATCGTAGTACAGCACCACCTCATGCGTGCCGAACGAGGCGGAGCGGTAGACGGACGAGCGACGCGGTACCGGCGCCGTCGGCTTCAGCAGCAGCGACCACTGCCGTTGTCGATCCCACAACTCCGAGTCGACTCGTTCGCGCCGCGCCAGCAACCAGGAGCGAGGGGAGCGACCGGCCAGGTCGTCGCGCGCCGTCATCAGCCACTGCGCGTGAATCTCGGCGACCGCATCCGCGGGGGTCACGCCCGAGCGCCGACGATTCCGTTCCGGCAGCTGCTCCCAGCGGAAGTCGTCGGGAGGAGTCCAGCGCCCTTCGGCCGTCCGCTCCGCAAACCGACACGCCACCAGCCGCTCGACCGAGAACGGCACCACTTCTTCGTACAAGACTCGCCGCACTTCCGATTCGACATCGACTTGCCGTCGCCGCTCGGCCACGCATTCGCTCCGCTTCTTGTCCGCACTCGGCTCCCCCGCCGTCTCGGAACGACTCACGCTCCGCTCCTCGTCGCAGGACGTGATGGTCCAGTCGTCCGGAATGGTGAACGGAACGCGGTGCGCTCGATCCTGTTCGTCGACCGACATCGAGACGCGTCCGGTTCGTCCGTCGAGCAGATCGTCGAGCAGTTCCGACGAGGCGAACCGGATCCGTCGTCGGTCGAGATCGATCTCGATCCCTCGTCGGGCCACGTCGTCCAGCACCTGACGCGCTTCGGCGGAGTCATCCGCGCGGTCGAGCCACTCGGCCCAAGATTCGCCCGATCCCTCGGTACCGAATCGCTCCCATCCCCAGGCGACTTCGGTCAGGTCGATCGGATCGATCGCGAGCGCTCCGAGCCAACGCTCGGCAGCGAGCAGATCGACAGGGCGGTAGCGGACGACATCGCCGGCGCGAAACGCCAGCGGGAACGAATCGGAGAGGCCGATCATCGGACGATGCTCCTGAATCCTCGGAGCATTCCTGACGCGACTCGCCGGGAGCGATTCGCGAACGACGGAATGCGACAGTCGGACGTTGGGCGCCGACGTTCCCGCGAGGACCCCGAGCGAAGACGCGCCGCAACCTCTTGCCGCGCGATTCGAGACGAGTGCCGCCGATAGGGCGGAGCTATCTCGTCGAGTCGCTCGAAATTCTAACGCCCTCGATCGTCGCGCCTACGAATCGACTCGCGCATTCGCCGAACTGCTGGCAGTCGCTCGATGCGGCGCCGTTCGAAGCGCCGTTCGGTATGCGGCTGCGAGCACTGACCGACCCAACCAGCGCTGCGCTGGGAGGCACGGAGGCGCGCGAGGGCACGGGGACCCCTTGCTGACGCTGCGGGCTGGGAGGCACAGGGGCGCGGCTTCGGGGATCGCCTCGCGGCGCGCGGCCGACTAGGCTGACCGCTGCCGGCTGATTCGATCCGTTCCGGTCTCGAGGATCGGCCCGCGCCTCTCCCCTCCCCTCCCGCCGCGAGCCGCCGTATGCCGTCCGCTCTCCGCTCTCTCGTCGCGCTGCTGCTGCTCGTTACGAGTCCGTTCATCTGCGCGATCGCCGCTCAGGAAACCTCCCCTTCCCCGACCGCTCCGCGCAAGCTCCGCGCCCTGCTGATCACCGGCGGCTGTTGCCACGACTACGACAACCAGAAGAATCTCATCGCCCGCGGTCTCGAAGCCCGCTGTGCGATCGAAGTGACCGTCGTGCAGCAAGGAGGGAGCGCCACGAACTCGCGCATTCCGCTGTACGAAGACCCGAACTGGGCCGACGGCTACGACGTCGTCCTGCACGACGAGTGCTTCGCCGACGTCGACGACCCGGCTTGGACCGCGAGGGTCCTCGAGCCGCACCGTCGCGGCGTGCCGGCGGTCGTCATCCACTGTGCCATGCACTGCTATCGGGACGGCACCGATCAGTGGTTCGAGTTCTGCGGAGTCACCAGTCGGACGCACGGATCTCACTATCCGCACGAAGTGCTGAATCGCGACGGCGATCATCCGATCATGCGCGAGTTCGGAGCGGCCTGGGCGAATCCGGCCGGCGAACTCTACTGGATCGAGAAACTCCATCCGACCGCTCATCCGCTCGCCTCGGCTCGCAATCGCGAGCGCGGTACCGATGAGGTCTGCGTCTGGACCAACGACTATCGAGGCACACGCGTCTTCGGCACCACGCTCGGGCATCACAACGAGACGGTCGAGGCGGACGAGTTTCTCGATCTGCTCGCCCGCGGCACCCTCTGGGCCTGCGATCGACTGGACGAGACGCATCTGGTCCCCGAGACGCCGACCCAGCGCCCCGTCGATCTCGCTCGCGGCGCCCGCGCCAGCGCTTCGAGCGAAGAGACCGGACGCGGCAACATCGCTGCGCATGCCGTCGACGGAGTTCCCGGCACGCGCTGGTGCGCCTCGGGTCCCGACGCCCCTCAGACGCTCGAGATCGAACTCTCCGAGCCGCGGTCGCTGCGCGGCTGCCGCATCGACTGGGAGTTCGCCGATCAGCCGTACCGCCATCGCTTCGAGATCTCGGCCGATGGCGAAACCTGGGAGACGATCGCGGAAGCGACCGATCGCGACCGAGCCACGGCGGCTCAGCAGCGCACCTCCGAAACCGGCATCACGCACGCGTTCGAGCGCGAGGGAGTGACGCATGCCCGAGTCGTCTTTCTGGGCGGAGCGCCGGGAGCTTGGGGGAGCATTCGCGAGCTGCAGCTGTTCGGCACCGAAACCGAGATCGTCGATCCGCAAGCCGCTCGCGATGCCGCCGACGCGGAGCTCCTGTCCGAGGTGAAGGTGGCGGAAGGTTTTCGCGCGACGCTCTTCGCCCGACCGCCCGCCGTCTCGTATCCGGTCTTCGTCGCGACCGAGCCGGACGGGACCACCTACGTCTCGGTCGATCGGAACGGATCGCTCGATCGCGAACCCCGCCGCGGCTCGATCCAACGACTCCGAGATCTCGACGGAGACGGACGGGCGGACGAGTCGAAGCTGTTCGTGCCGGATGTCGATTCGCCGCGCGGTCTGGTCTGGGTGCGCGATCGGCTGATCGTCCTCCATCCGCCTCACCTGACCGCCTTCATCGATGCCGACCATGACGGGATCGCCGAATCGAGTCAGCGATTGGTTTCGGACATCGCGTTCGGCTTCGCCGATCGGCCGGCCGATCATTCGAGCAACGGCGTCACGCTCGGTATCGACGGCTGGCTCTACCTGGCGATCGGCGACTTCGGCTTCCTCGAAGCGACCGGTTCCGACGGCCGCAAGCTCCAGCTGCGCGGCGGCGGCGTCGTGCGGGTGCGCCCCGACGGAAGCGGTCTGCATGTCCACTCGCGCGGGACTCGCAACATCCTCGAAGTCGGCCTCTCGCCGCGCCTCGACGGATTCGCTCGCGACAACACGAACGACGGTGGAGGCTGGGATATCCGGCTGCATCACTTCGGCGGCGGCGAGGACCATGGCTACCCGACGCGCTACATGAACTTCACCGACGAGATCGTCGCGCCGCTGGCCGACTACGGCGGCGGGTCCGGTTGCGGAGCCTGTTGGATCGACGAACCGGGACTTCCCGACGGCTACGGCAGCGCGCTCTACACGGCCGACTGGGGGCGAGACGCGATCTATCGGCATCGGATGACGCCGCAGGGAGGGACGTTCGCGGCCGACCAGACGGAGTTCCTGCGCCTTCCGCGCGCGACCGATCTGGATGTCGACGGAGCCGGGCGGATCGTCGCGGCGAGCTGGCGCGGAGCGACCTTCAACTATGCGGGCGAAGAGGTCGGCTTTCTGGTGCGAGTCGAGCCGATCGATCATCGTCCGACCCCGGTGCTCGACACGTCGTCGGCGACCGAGGAAGCGTTGGTCGAGGCGTTCGTCGGTCCGAGTCATCGTCAGCGACTCGCTGCGCAGCGCGAACTGCTGGCGCGCGGCTGGTCGAGCGAGACGGCCGAACGGTTGACGACGCTCGCCGCCGACCGATCGATGCCGCTCGACGGACGGATCGCGGCGCTCTTTACCTTGGCGCTCGGGCTCGGCGATCGAGCCGAGGCAGCGATCGTCTCGCTGAGCGACGATCCGACGATTCGCGCTTGGGCGATTCGTGCGCTGGCCGATCTGCCGGTCGCGAGCGAGCGACGACCGATTCGTCGTCTCGCATCGGCACTCGCCGACGCCGACCCGCGCGTCCGACTGGAAGCGATCCGCGCGATCGGAATGATCGACGGCCGCGTGCTGGCGCGCGACCTCGTCCGATTGCTCGGCGACTCCGATCCGCTCGTCCGTCACACCGCCGCCGAAACGCTGATCGCGATCGATGCCTGGGCCGAATGTCTCGAAGCGTGGAGTCGCGAGGAAGCGTTCGCCCTCGCGGCTCTGAAGACGGTCAGTCGCATGCCGCACACCGAAGTGGTGGCGGCACTGGCCGAAGCGGTTCGAGTCCGGACCGAGGAGGGGCGTGCGGTGGAGCCGGAGCTGTTCGCGGCGCTCGCTCGGCTGCGCTATGTCGAAGGGGTCTGGAACGGCGCGAGCTGGGGGACGCGTCCCGACACGCGCGGGCCGGTCTATCAGCCCGAGGAGTGGGTCGGGTCGGATGCGGCGGCCGCGGCGCTCGATCGAGCGATCGCGTCGGCCGAACCCGGGGCGCTCCCGACGCTGATGAAGGAACTGCGTCGACATCGCTCCGGCGGAAGTCCGTTCACCGAGCGCCTGACCGAACTGCGTCGCCGCGACGATCGGTACTACGATGCGTGGCTCGACTGGCTCGCCGACGAATCGTCGCTCGGCAACGAGGCGATCGAAGAGTTGGCGGCGCTGCTCGACGACGGCTCGGCGTCGGACGAACGCGTAGCGCGCGGACTGGCGATCGCCTGGCGCGTCGGCGGCTTCGACGGCAAGCTGCTGCTCGCTCCCCTGGCGCGACTCCGACACGACGGTTCGCCCGCCTTTCGCGACGTGTTCGACGCGATGCGCCGTCCCGAATCGGTGGCTCGACAATCGCGCGAGCTGCTCCGCTCGATCGACGATCCGGAGCTCGGCACGCTCGCGATCGCGCTTCTTGTCGCGATCGATGCACCGGCGGGTNNGTGCGGGGCCGAGGTGACGGCAGCGATGCAGCGCGCCTGGGAAGCGCCGGGCGGAGCGCTCCGTTGGCTCGACGCCATCGAACTGGCGGGCGATCGACGCTGGGAGGATCGGATCCTGCAGGGAGTCGGAAGCAGCGACATGGCGATCGCCGCTCGCGCTTCGAGTCTGGCCGAACGCTGGTCGATCGAGCCGCTCGAACCGGGCGCGGGACCCTCGATCGCCGAGCGGGGGCGCGACGAGGTGCTCGCGGCGATCGGCGCGCGAGGGAGCAGCGAGGCGCTGGGTGCGCGCTGGTTCGCGCGACTCAACTGCGCCAACTGCCATACGATCCGCGCCGACGAAACCCCTCGCGGACCTCACCTGCCGAACGTCGCGAAGACGTACGATCGAACGAAGCTCGCCGAGGCGCTGCTTTTCCCGAGCCGCTCGCTGGCTCAAGGGTTCGTCACCGAGTCGTTCGAGATGGCGGACGGCCGATCGCTGACCGGCTTCGTGGTGCGGGAAGAGGCGGAGCGGATCGCCGTGCGCGACGCTCAAGGGCGCGAGCATCTGATCGACCTGATCGATATCGAGGCGCGGGTGCGGCAGGACGTCTCGGTGATGCCCGAAGGGCTCGTCGATCCGCTCGCTCCGTCCGACCTCGAAGCGCTGCTCGATTACCTGCAGTCGCTGCAGTAGAACGCGACGCGAAGGAGGGAAGTCGCGCGAGCGTCGCGCGGCTCCGAGGCGACGACTCGATGACCGACGGGAGAGGGAACGATGAGACGAGGGATCGGATTCGGCGGTGCGTTGCTCCTGGCGCTCGTCGCCGTCGTGCGTGCGGATGAACCCGAGACGATGCCGATCTGGCCCGATCGCCCTCCCGGCCCCGAGGTGACGCTCGAAGGGGAGGAGCGCGATACGTCGGGACCGGACGGCGGGCGAGTCGCCGGGCGGACCGTCATTCGCTTGGGTGACGTCGCGACACCGACGCTGACGATCTATCGTCCCGCCGCCGATGCTCCGCGCACCGATGTCGCGGTCATCATCTGTCCGGGAGGGGGCCATCGGATCCTGGCATGGGATCTCGAAGGGACCGAAGTCGCGGAATGGCTCAACCGGATCGGCGTCACCGCGATCCTGCTCAAGTATCGCGTGCCGGCGAGGAACCCTCAGCGGCTGTACGAGTCGGCCGTGCAGGACGCGCAGCGAGCCGTGCGGATCGTCCGGAGCCGGGCGAGCGATTGGGGGCTCTCCCCCGACAAGATCGGCATCCTCGGCTTCTCGGCCGGAGCCCAGACGGCGGCGATGACCTGCGTGATGCATCGCGAGGCGCTGTACGACGCCAAGGACGTGATCGACGAGCAGTCGCCGCGTCCCGACTTCGCGATCCTCGTCTATGCCGCCTGGCTGATCACCGACGATCAGCGTTCGCTCCTCCCCGAGGTGAAGGTGGACGAGCAGACGCCGCCGATGTTCCTGGCTCATGCCTACGACGACCCGGTCCGCGTCGAGAACAGCTTGCTCCTGACGCTGGCTCTGAAGCGAGCGGGAGTCCCGGCCGACCTGCATGTCTATGCGACCGGCGGACATGGGTTCGGATTGCGGCCGACGGATGAGCCGTGTTCGCGATGGCCGGAGGCCTGCACGGCCTGGATGCGCCGACGCGGACTGCTGGGGGAGTGAGGCCGTTTGCCTAGCGTTTCGACAAGCTGCGGGCTTTGCGTCGAGGCGCCGAGAGTCTCGAACGCAAACTTTGCTGGCGTCGGCGCTTTTCCCTGATCGGCTGAGGTCGTCGAGGGCGAACGAGGTTGCTACAGTCCGTCGCCCGTCACCGCTCCGGTCAGGCGCTCGGCCCGAACGAATGGAATCGTCGGCCGAAATCGCTCGGGTGACGGTCGTCGCAGGACGAAAGGAGTCGTCTTCCGGTGTCGGTCCGTTTGCCGTTCGATAAGCGCATCGAGTCGCTGCCGAGCCGGTGGCCGATCGCACTGTTGACGCTGTTGCTGGTGCCGGCCTTCCACCGCGGATTGCCGGCTCAGTCGTTCGGCGCGCCAGCGGCCGAGACTCCGAACGCCGCAGCGCCGACGTTCGGCAGCTCCCTCTTCGGTGCGCCCTCGTTCGGCAGTCAGACTCTCGAAGGTCCTTCCGCAGACGATCCGTCGCGAGGCGTCTCGGTCGGCTCGCTCTCGGGCCAGCCTTGGAACGACTCGCCGATGTCGTTCGATCCGTTCGTCCCGTTCGACTCGGTCGTCACCGACCCGACCGCATCGGATGCGCCGATCGAGCGATTCAAGCGAGGTTTCTTCCAGCGTCTGGATTTCGGCGGCGGGATCGTCCTCCCCTTCGAAGATGACGTGACGATGTCGCATGCCGAGACGGGCGTCGCGGTTGCGGTCCCGCTCGGCAACCTCGAGAACATCCTGGTCGTCAATCCGACCTATCGGATCGACTTCTGGAGTTCGAACGTGACGTTCGAGCTTCCGACCGAACTGCATCAGGCGGGAGTCAACCTGCTCTATCGCCGACAGTGGAACGACCGCTGGACGACGATGGTCCTGGTCACGCCGTCGATCCGGAGCGACTTTCGCGAGTCGGAACCGGACATTCGGTACTTCGGTCTGGGCGTCGTGCAGTACCAGTGGATTCCCGAGACGCTGCAGGTGACGGCCGGAGCGGTCTTTCTGGGGCGAGACGATTTGCCGCCGGTGCTGCCGGCGATCGGCCTGGTCTGGACGCCGACCCCGCTCTGGAACTTCGATCTGATGTTCCCCCGACCGCGCATCGCGTATCGCTTGGCCAAGGAGGGGGATCGTTCCGAGACCTGGGCGTATGTCTCCGGAGCGCTCGGCGGCAATACCTGGACGACCCTCCGCGCGTCAGGGAACGAGGACGAACTCTCGGCTCGCGACTATCGAGCGATGTTCGGCATCGAACGGGTGCTCAAGGGGGGCGGTGGCGTCTTCGTCGAGACCGGTTACGTCTTCGGTCGGCAGATCGAATACGAAATCGGCGGCGAGAAGCTCGATCTGAGCGACGGCTGGATGATCCAAGGGGGTTTCCGGTTCTGATCGGGCTGGGAGGCACGGAGCCGCTGAGTGAGACGCGGAGGGAAGTCCGGAGGCACGGTCGGAGTTTTTCTCACGGAGGCGCTGAGGAGCGCGAAGGCACGGGGACCCCTTGCTGACGCTGCGGGCTGGGAGGCACGGGGAATCCTTGCTGACGCTGCTCGCGGCATCTACTTCCGGAACATCGGGGCTCCGGCGTCGCCGCGACTGAGCACGAACGCGAGCAGGTCGAGCACCTCGTCTCGGTTCAGCGTATCCAGCAGGTCCGCGGGCATCAGCGAGACGGGAGACGGTTCGCTCGCGACGATATCCTCCTTCGCGATCTCCATCACCTTGCTCGAGTCCTGCGGATCCAGAAGCACGACCAGCGTCGATTCGGTCTCCGACACGATTCGGCCCGACACGGTGACGCCGTCCGCCGTCTCGATCACCATCGCGCGGTACTGATCCGAGATCACCTTGCTCGGCTCGACGATCGCTTCGACCATGTCCTTCAGGCCGAAGCGTCCGGCCGACTGAGTCAGATCGGGGCCGGTCGCGCCGCCGTCTCCCAGGAAGCGATGGCAGCTGACGCAATTGGCGGCGGCGAATGCGCGGCGCCCCTTTTCGTAGTCACGACCGCGCAACTCGTCTCCTGCTTCGGCCAAGACCTGTTCGACGGTCCAGTCGCGCCCCGGTCCTTCGGCTGCCGGACGTTCTGCCGCCCGATACGGCGTTCGCGCGCCAAGCGCTTCGACCGCCAATCGCTCCGCATCGGTGGCGTTCTGGTAGGCGTCCTGATCGATCTTCGTCAGGAACCCCTGATAGCTCGCGCCGCCGCTCCACGCGCGAGCCTTCTCGAACCAGCGGAAATAGGCGACTCGCCGCTCGGCCGTCCAGCCGACTCGGGCGTTGCGGAGCACGAACGCGGCGTGAAGCTGTTCGAGATCGGGGTGCGCCGCGAGCATCGCCGCGATCGCGCCGCCGTAGCCGCGGTTGCGCGCGATCAGCTCCTCGAGATCGGGCCCTTCGGTCCGCTTCTCGCGCTGCAGCAGTTCGAGCCCCTTCGCCGCCACCGTCTCGCTCCCGAGATAGGTCAGCAGCTGGATCAGTTCCCGGTTCTCGCGATCGTCATCGGCAGGGAAGCGGCCATCGAGTCGATCGAGCCAGATCAGGCGATCATCCTCTTCGGGCGCTCCCAAGCGGATGAAGACCAGCTGCAGCGCCCGATCCCAGGCCAGCCGCTGATCGACCGACATCGCGTCGAGATCGAGCTTCAGCAGCGACGCCTGAGCGATGCCGAGATCGATCGGCTTGCCGACTCGCGCCAGAGCGACGACGGCCGAGACGACGGTCGACGGATCGCTTTCGTTCGACAGCCGCTCGCGCCATCGATCGACCGGCTGGAACTCGAGCGCGATTCTCGCCGCATAGCGCAGGAAGCGATCGTCGCTCCCGAGCGACGACCAGATTTCGTCGAGCGCCTGAGCCGGCGCCTCGGCGCGATGCAGCGCCTCGAGTCGTCGTCGCGCGGCTCGTTCGGCCGAGCCCGCTTCGTCGCGCGGATCGACCGCCGCCGTCGATTCGTCGCCGACGTAGCGGATCCGGTACAGCTCGCTCTGCGTCCCTCGCCCGCCGACGGTGAAGTAGAGGGCTCCATCCGGTCCCACCGCGACGTCGGTCAGCGGCAACGGGGTCCGCGATACGAACTCCTCCTTCACCGCGTCGTAACTCGAACCGTTCGGCGTCAGGTGGATCGCGTACATCGTGCCGAACGTCCAGTCGCAGATGAACAGGGCGCGCTGGTACTTGGCCGGGAAGCGCGTGCCGTAGCCGAACGCGACGCCGACCGGCGAGCCGGGGCCGATATCGACGGCGGGAGGGAGCGAGTCCTCGTACCAGACCGGCCACTTGCCGGTTCCGCTCCGCCAACCGAACTCGCTCCCCGACGTCGCATGCACGACTCGGGTCGGTCGATACCAGGGCGTGCCGAGATCCCACTCCATGTCGGCGTCGTAGGCGAACAGCTCGCCGTCGGCGTTGAAGTCCATGTCGTACGGATTGCGATAGCCGATGCTGTGCATCGTCCACTGCTTTCCTTGCGGATCGGTCTCGGCGATCCAGCCTCCCGGAGCCAGAATGCCGGCCGCGTGGCCGTTGGCATCCCAGTTCCGCGGCAGCAGCAGGTCCTCGTCCCAATCGGTCGAGATGCGACTGGAGTCGAGCGGGACCGGCTGAGTGTGATTGCCGCAGATCACGACGATCCGTTCGCCGTCGGGGGACAGACGCAACGCATGCGGTCCATGTTCGCCGCCGCCGCGAAACTCGGCGAGCTTCTCGACTCGATCGAACCGGTCGTCGTCGTTCTCGTCGGTGACTCGATACAGTCCGCTCCCCGGTCCGCCGTTGACGCTGACGTAGAGCGCATCGAAGGCGTAGAGGAGCCCCTGAGCGGCCGTGATCGGCAGGTCGATCTTCTCGACGCGCGTCGGCTCGTCCGAATCGAGCGCAGGAGGAGTGACTCGATACAGCCCCTTCCCTTCCTGGTCGCTGACGATCAGTCGACCGCGCGGATCGAAGGTGATCGCGACCCACGATCCCTGCTCGTCGCGCGGGACCTGATAGAGACGTTCGACGGCGAAACCGGCGCGCACGACGAAGAGATCGCGCAGTCGATTCGCGGAGCCGCCGTTGGCGAAGACGTTCCCCCACGGGCCGCTGCCGAGGCGGTCGACGATGCGGACCGCGGCGGCGGGAGCGGCGTCGTTGCCGGCCGGACGCGCGGACCACGAATCGTCGGTCACGACGAACTCGGTCCCGTCGTCGCCGATCAGCGCCAGCTGCGCAACGAAGGCGGCGATCCCTCCGGCGTTCGACACCGTGACGCTCAGTTCGTTCTCGCCCGAGCGGAGCTGCTCCGAGACGTCGACGACGACCGGCTCTTCCCACGTCTCGCTCGTCGCGACCGGTCGACCGTTCAGTCGGACCTGCATCCCGTTGTCCGATGTCGCGCGAAGGACCGCTCGATTCCCCTTTGCCTCGAACGATCGCGTCAGCACGTAGCGGCGATCGTAGTCATCTCCCCAGATCCACGACGTCGCTCCCGCGCGACTCCAGTCGACCGACGGCAGAGCCGCCGGGGAATCTTCCACGGTCGCTCCGACTTCGATCGACGGCATCCGCTCGGGGCCTTGCGCGAGAGCCGGCGCGAGATCGATCCGGATCGCGAGCGACGCGACGGCAACCAGCGAAAGCGAACGACTCAGGACCGAGCGGAGGGGGGCGGTTCGCACGGCGGAGGATCTCCGTGGGCGGGGAGCGGGCGAGGCGATCGGACCCGATCGGTCCGAATCGGCTCGAATTGTAGTCGAACGCTTCTCGCCCCGCGGCGCAGTGACGCGGTTCCACCCGATCCCTTGGCGGTTCGCCTTCCCCATTCCCTCGCTGCCGAACCGGCCCGACTACAATCCGACATTCGGACTTCGACGGCAGGAGCGGCGATGGGACAGAAGGTGACGATTCTCGGTTGCGGCAACGTCGGCACGACGCTCGCCTACACGTTGCTGACGCGCGAGCTGGCGGACGAGATCGTGCTCGTCAATCGGACTCCGGAACGAGCCGAAGGGGAGGCGGCCGATCTGCGTCATGCCGCCGCGTTCGCGCAGCGCAAGATGAGGATCACCGCCGGCTCGGTCGAAGAGAGTCGCGGGTCGGATGTCGTCGCGATCACCGCCAGCATCTCGGTCCCCGGTCCTGCCCCCGACCGGATGGCGTTCGCCGACGGAAATCTGGGGATCATGCGCGAATGGATCCCGTCGCTCGCCGCGGCGAGTCCTGACGCGGTCTTCGTCGTCGTCAGCAATCCGGTCGACGTGATGACCTTCGTCGTCGGTCGGCTGTCGGGATTGCCGAGTCGCCAGATCATCGGGACCGGAACGCTGATCGACAGCGGACGCTGGCGGTCGCTGATGAGCGACCATCTGCAGATCCATCCCGACGACGTGCGGGCGTACATCCTGGGAGAGCATGGCGAGACGCAGTTTCCGGCGCTCAGCGTCGCCGCGACCGGCGGCCAGCGTCTCGATTCCGGACCGATCCACCGGACGCTTTTCGAACAGGCGCGTCAGGCGGGGGCCGAGGTATATCGTCGCAAGGGATACACCAACTTCGCCATCGGCCAGGCGACGGCGATGATCATCGCTTCGATCCTGCTGGACAGCCGCCGCACCCTGCCTGTCTCGGTGCTGTTGGACGATTGGTTCGGGGTCAGCGACGTCTGCCTGTCGGTCCCTGCGATCATCGGCCGCCGCGGCGTCCTTCGGCAACTCCGGCCGCAACTGACTCCCGACGAGATCGAGCAGCTGCGGACCAGTGCGAAGCATGTGCGCGGGGTGCTCGATCGACTGAGTCCGGCCGCAGGCTGAGATGCATCGGCCGGTCGGCGCATGAAGACGCCCGCGCGACTCTCGGGGAAGGAGAGAGCAGCGCGGGCGTCGGAGGACGATCGGCTTTCCGGAGAGCGACTCGTCGCAGGACGAGTGTCGCCGAGGCAAACGCTAACGTCGGCTCACTCGCCGAGCGCCTTCTCGATCGCTTCGACGAACGCGGCGTTGTCCGGAGCGGTCCGCGGCTCGAACCGACCGACCACTTCGCCGTCACGGCCGATGACGAACTTCTCGAAGTTCCAGCTCACCTTGCCGGCCCCCTTGGGCTGCAGGTCGAGCGAGGTGAGGTGCTTGTACAGGTCGGCAGCGCCGTCGCCGTTCACCTCGATCTTCGAGAACATCGGGAAGGTGACTCGGTACTCGCCCGTGCAGAACTCCTTGATGTCGGCATCGCTACCCGGCTCCTGCGACCCGAACTGGTTGCAGGGGAAGCCGAGGATGACGAGTCCCTTGTCCTTGTACTTGTCGTAGAGCGCCTGGAGGCCGGCGTACTGCGGCGTCAGTCCGCACGCGCTGGCGACATTCACGACCACGACCACCTTCCCCTGGTAGTCCGACAGCTTCACCTCGTCACCGTCGATGTTCCGAACGGTGTAGTTCAGCGCCTGAGGCACCTCGTCCTCGGCGAACGCCGAACCGGTCAGACCGAGCAGCAGACCGGCCGACAGCAACAGACCACGCATCACAGCAACTCCGGGAAGGAAGGCGGAAGGAGGGGACGAGCGAAGAGCCGCACGCCCCCGCCGTCTCGACACGATTTCGCCGCGAGAGCGGAACCGCACGCCCCTCAATGATTAGGCGGCGCGCGGTCGGTTGCCAAGAGTCGACCCGCGATTTGGCGGCGGCAAGCGCCGTTTCCCCCGCCCCGCTACGCGAGGTCCTACAGCGCCTCCCAGCCCGAAGCGCCAAGCGCAGGGGTCCCCGTGNNCCTTGGCGCCTCACTCAGCCCCTCCGTGCCGCTAGCAAGCCCACGAAACGGACGACTCTTCCCCGATGGAGTCCCAGTCCCGACGTTTCTCACGCCGATCAACTGACGACGGGGTCCGGTCGACACGTTCGGCCGACCACCGCGTTGCTTCCTTCCGTCTTGCACTCCCCGGAACCTGCCGATGAATCCCGTNNCAGATCGGAGCATGGGCCGGAGCCGGCATGGTCGGGTTGCTGTCGGGAGCGGCCAAGGCGACGGTCGAGACGCTCGACTTCGCCGGGCTCCTGCAGGGGAATCCGGCGACCGAAGCGGCGTCGACCTCGTCCGCCTCCGCCGAGTCGTTCGTCGGTCTCAACGATCTCCACAAGCTCGTGGCCGAGCAGCGGACTCGCATGAGCGACGCGCTCGACAAGCTCCGTCAGATGCTCGACTCGTCCGGCGCCGACGACCGGTTCGAGTTGCGTCAGGAAGAGGACGGACGCTGGTTGGCATCGGGAGCGGGCGAACAGCGCGAAGGGCTCGAACAGGGGCTCGCCGAGAGTCCGGAATGGAACGAGGCCTGGGGCGAACTGCTCGACGCCGCCGCGACACTCGATCGTCTGGGAGCCGACACGTCGACCGTTCCCGGTTGGAGCGATCGGCGCGATCCCGNNCGTAGCGATCGGCGCGATCCCGAAGCGGGCCTCGGCATCGAATCGCATCGCATCCGTCTGGAGCGTCGCGACGGAACGCTGACCGCCGTCGTCTCGTAGGACGATCGATGATCGTTCGGATCTGCTTCTCGTCCGCCGACGCAGCGAGCCTCGCCGCCTCCGACTCGTCTCAGCGCACTTCCGCGAAGAGTTCCGGCTTCGTCTCGTTCAGGATCTCGACGATCGCCTTGCGGTCCTCGTCGGTCAGATGAGCGTAGCGCGGATCGGCGGTCGGCGCGGTGAGCACCTCCCACAGACGCCGGATCGTCGCCTTGCGGACCGTGTCGGGGAGCGAGTCGAAGTGAGGCGTGTCGATCAGGTAGCTGCACGGGTAGCGAAACAGACGCGTCCGAAGATCGAGATCCCTCAGACTCCGTCCTTGCGAGTCCCGTTTGCCTTGCCGAGCGAAGACTTCGCTGTAGCCCGACGTGCCGGCGATCGGCTGATCGAAGCGGAACTCGTCGACCATCAGCAGACCGTCGACCAGCTTGTCGACCACCGCCGCGATTCGGCGTTCGGTCGAGTCGCTCCGGTGATCGGCCGGGCGGTCGAGAGCGGCGTTCATCACCGAATCGTAATGCTCCGCCAGACGCGTCTCGTAGTTCGCGAGCGTGATCAGGTTGTGCACCAGACTCTGGTGTTCGAGGACCATCAGCGCAACCAGGTCGCTGTGCTCGGTCCGATACGGTTCGGTCCGAATGCGGCTCGACAACTCCTCGACGTTCGCTCCCGATTCCCGATCGAGCGACGCGGAGTCCTTGGGATTGGCGACGCACTCGTTCCCCATGTGCCGCATCGAGCCGTGGGTGCCGGTGACGTACCAACCTCCCCATCGCTCCTCGAACGGACTCGACTGATCGGTGCGCCGACTGCCGGCCGAGAGGACCGGTTGGCCGGCCGGATCGGTCAGGACCGATCGAACCTGCAGCCCGGGAACGTAAAGCGTCTTGGCGGCGCCATGACAGGTCAGACAGCGGTTCGTCTCGCGCACGAACGCTCCGCTCCCTTCGGCCTTCGGATCGTACGTGTAGAAATTGACGCCCAACCTCGGATCGGCCGCGATGATCTCGACGACGCCGCCGGGCATGTGACCGATCTGAATCGAGTCGCTGAAGTAGATCGCCCGCGGCGTGCTCGGCGTCACCTTGTCGGCCTGCAGACTCGTCTTGCCGAAGGTCAGCACCTGACTCGATCGAGGCACGTCGAGCGCATCCAGAATCGCCGCGAGCTTTTCGATCTCGGTCGCTCCATCGATCCTCATCTCTCCCGCATCGATCCGCGTCCGGAGATCGATGACGGCGTCATCGGGGGTCGAGTCGGAGTAGCTGATCGGCGGATCCTCGTAGTTCGTTCGCTCGATGCGGTTGAGCGGCGACGATTGGGCGAGGGTCGGTGCCGGATCGATGATGCCGCCGCACAGGAGCAGCATCAGCAACGGCTCGAAGCGAAACGATCGGGCCGGGCAAGCGCCCCGGCGAAGCGTAGCAAGCGTCATGGAGGTGAGTCCGGCGAATCGAGAGTTCGGAAAGGGACGAGCGTCCGAAGAGAGACGTTCCGCGGTCGACGACACGACATCGCGCGACAACCTCGCGCGACAACATCGCGCGGCACCATCGCGCCGGTTCGTCCCGCGGCGTGATCGACCCGGCGCACGGCCGGGAGAGGCGAGTCGTGGGAAGGGCGGAGCGCCCGATCGGGGTTGCTCCGCGCCGCTTCCCGCGTCACGTCAGCGGAGACAATGGAGCTTCGTTCCGGTTCGGATCACGATGCTCCCGGGAACGATCGCGACGCCGTACTGGACCGGGTCGGCGAAGACGCCTGCCATCGCCTCGCGCATCGCCGCTTCCTCTTGGCTTCCGGGCGCGGGA
>DMPQ01000501.1 GCA_003455945.1 Planctomycetaceae bacterium | reverse complement strand
CTGATTCTGACCCGGCTGATTCTCACCGGGCTGATTCTCACCGGGCTGGTTCTCACCGGGCTGATTCTCGCCCGGCTGATTCTCGCCGCCGATTTCGGCGGGAGTCATCGAGCGCTCGAGCGCCTCGGTCTCCGAACGGACCTCATGTTGGCGATTGGCCGCCTGATCGAGTGCCTGCAGGCCGCGATCGGCTGCCTCCTGAGCCTGTTGCTTCGCCTCCTGCTGCTTGCGGATCAGCTCCTGCACCGCACGGATCCGAGCCTCGAGCTCTTCGATCGTCTTGTCGCGGTCCGCCAGCTTCGCCGATTCGCGTTCCTGAGGGAGCTCTTCGCCAAGGATGTTCTTGATCTCTTCCTTCCACCGCTCCAGTCGCTGAATCTCCTCCTGGCGCAGCTTCTCGTCGTCCAGACTCTCGTCGATCAGCATGCGGATCAGCAGACGCAGATCGGCGAGCAGCTTCGCCTGTTCATCGGTCGCGTTGGCCAAGTCGGTCCGGTTGATCAGCGATGCGATCTCGTTCATCCGCTGCTGAATCAACATCTCCTTCGCCTGCTGCAGCGTTTCGATCAGTCGCTGCGCACGCTCCGGCTCGGTCTCGTTCAGCTTGGTCGCCAGCACGATGAACCGCTGTTCCAGTTCATTGAACATCCGTTCGACACGCTGCTGCCGAACTCCCAATCCCGACTCTCCGGTCGAGCGACCGGTGCCGTCATCCTGAGCGGCCAGAGGGACGATCAACGCCGCGCCGACCAGCAGCACGCCGACTCGACCGATCCGGCGAAATCGCCGTCGCGCCGCCGAGTCTCCACCGAGTCCGCACGCGCCTCGGGAGCTGCTTCGCACCGTCGACCTCAGTCTCGTCGTCGTCATCTCCGCCGACCTCCGCATGTCCTTCGCTCGACCGAACCATCACCATCCCGAAGACATCCGCTTCGAGACGCCGGAGTCGTACCGCAAGCCGGAACCCCAGCCCCCGTCACGTCTCCTCGCACCCGTCCTGCCGAATCAGTTACCGCCCTCTTCCCCTTCGAAGATCGAGCGGATTCGCCGACGCCGTTCCTCGTCGGTCTGCTCCAGCACTCGCTGCTGAGTCCGTTCGATCTCGCGGAGCAGATTGATCGCTTCCTGATAGCCTTCCGCCTTCACCATCGCTCCGAGAATCACGGCGAGCTTCTCGGCAATCTCCTCCTGAGTCCGCACGACGCCGTCAACTCGTTCCGGCAGATCGGCCGACGCCGACGCGACTCGCGCCGCATCGAGCGAGCGATCCGCCGTCTCGATCTCCTCGACATCCAGATCCCGAATCGGCTCGACGATCTGGCCGGCCAATCGCTGCCGCAACCGTCCCGATTCCTCATCCAGTCGATTGTTTTCCGCCTCGATCAGCATCGACTCGAACGCGTCGGCCACCTTCAACAGTGCCGTCGCGATCGTCCGCTGCTTGCGGCGAGCCGACAGCAGGACGTCGACCGGGTCGACCGTCACTTCCTGATCCCCCGCCGCTCGTCGCCGCAAGTCGGCCGCCAACGCTCGCAGCTCGACCGTCAGTTCCTGCTGCTCCGTGATCTGACGCTCGAACGCCTCCCGTTGTTCCCGCTCGCGACGCAGAAGGTCGGTACGCAGCTCCGCCTCCGACACGACTCGCAACAGGAACGTCTTCGACTCGCCGTCGTTCGGCGTGCCGCTCAAATTGTCGTGGGCCGCCACCGAAAAGACCAGCGAAGCCCCTTCGGGAATCCCCAGCGACTCCAGCTCCCATGCGGTCGTCAGATCGACCTTGGCAGCCGGAACCAGCGGGCCGATCTCCTCCAGAACCTGCTCGCCGTTCTGGCCGATCGAGTCGGCTTGCTCCCCCTTCCAACTCCATTTCAGTCGCCCGTCGACGACGGCAAAGTCGTCCTCGAACGAAATCCTCAGCGGAACGCGGGCACGAGGGACGACCAAGCCGCCGATCCCCTGCGTCTGAGCGCGGATCCGAGGGGCTCGATCGGCGATCAGACGAACGGCGAACGACGGCGGATGTCGAGTCGTCAGCCCCTGTTCGTCGACGAAATCGAAGACGTACTTTCCTTCGACCAGTTCGTCGGCACCGAGTTCGAGGGTCGCATCGAAACCGGCGGCAAGCGCAAAGGGACGATCGCCGCTCGGGCCTCGCAATGTCGCTTCTCGCAGCGGCTTGTTCGCTCGCCCGCGGATCGTCAGCCGGCTTCCTTGCAACAGATCGTACGGACTTCGGCCCCGCTCGAGCGTCTCGGGTTTCAGGCCGGTGTAGGCGNNGGCGGGAGGAGTCGCGATCAGCTCGATCGATTCGAATCCTGGCGGCTCCACCAGGCGAACCTGGATCCACTCGTTCCGCGCATCACCGCCGAAGACCTGAAAGCGGAACTCCGAAACGACGGTGCCGAACAGATGCTCGAAGCGGACGTTGCCGTCCTCCTCGAATCGTCGGAGCTTCTGCCGATAGCGGCTGCCGGCATCCCGATAGTCGAAGAAGACCTCGACATCCTTCTCGACGCTCCGTTCGTCGATCCGAACGATCAGCTTGTGATCCTCACCGCGGACCACCGGCAATCGTCCCTCGGCGTCGAGCCCTTCGACGATCAGATAGGTCCGCTGCGGCCAAGAACGGTTGCCGAGAAGCAGATTGCGATCGAGCCAGATGCGCAGCGGATCGAAGACGAACGCTCCGACGCCGATCGCGACAATCACCACTGCCGAGCCGACGAGAACCGCCAGATCGGTCGAAGCCTTGCGTCGATCGATCAGTCGATCGAGATCGACCTGCTGAGCGGCCGTACCGCCCATCCGCAACGTCGCCTCGACGAGCGACGACGAAACGCCCTGACGCTCGCTCGCATCCCCTCGCGAAAACTGCCAGGCGCTGATCAGCGCATTGCGGCCGACCGAACTCGCCTTCTCCAGTTCCAGACAGAGACCGTCATCCGAAACCCGTTCGCGCATCGGCAACACGAGCCAGCGACGAATGGCCCAGACGAGCGCCGCGACGAGCAGCAGCAGCATCACCAGACGCTGACTCCGGTCGAACCTCAGCCAGCGATCGAGGCCAAGGTCGACGACGAACAGTCCGATCGCGAACGCCGCGACTCGTCCCGCCCCTCGAATGCGGACCGCCGACGTCAGTCGACGTCGCAGCGCGGCGATCCGATCGGCAATCGGATCGGTCCAGCGTTCGGTCATCTCCGCTCGAGCCATCGGTCCCCTCGTCGTTTCCTCGCCGCATCGTTCGGCGAATCCCGTTCCGAATCCGAATCACCCGGAGGTCGCGTCTCGCTTCGGGCCGAGTCCGCTACAGCAGCTTGAACCACTTCCTGATCGACCACTCGATCGCCAGCAGCAGGATCGGCAGCGCGAACATCAGGAACCGCCCGGCCGACGAGAGATCCCAAATCGGCTTCGGAGGCTCGCGCCATTCGACCGACTCGTAACTGGTCGACAACTCGGCGACCGCTCGCGGGAACTCGTCCAGGCGATAGTACGCGCCTCCCGATGCTTCGCAGATTTCGCGAAGGAGCGGTTCGTTGAGCCAAGTCGCTCGGGCTTCGGCGCTCGGCGCTTCGACTCGGAACTGCGCTCCTTCCAGGAGCGACGCGTCGGTCACGTCCGGCAGCGTTACCGACGCTTCGTAGCGACCGACGCCACGGGCTCGCCACGTCGTCAGGTAGAGCCCCGGCTGACCTTCGATCGCGCGGAAGACGAGAGGCACCTCGGTGCCGTTGCCGTCCTTCAGCACGCCGTTCACCTCGGGAAGCACCAGCGGATCGAAGGTCGGGCCGAGCAACCTTGCCGTCAGCTCCACTCGATCACCCAGTTCGTACGTCTCGCGATCGGGATCGACCGTGCCCCGCTTCAGCCCCTGAATCGAACGCGTGTCGGTCAGGAAGCTGATCGCCTGAATCCAGAAGCGATCGTAGTACTCCGCCTGAACGCCGACGCTCCGCCAGCGCCAGGTTCCCGGGAAGCCGACGTAGAGCGTGTTGCCGGCACCGTATCGTCCGGCAACGAGCAACGGACGGCGATTGTCGCCGTCCAGGCTGAGCGTCGCATCCTGATGTTCGAGCAGCGTCTTGGCAGTCGGTTTCGCTCCGATCGCCGGAAAGCTCCAGTAGGTTCCCGGCATCGCCGCCCAGACGCGAACGTTGTCGGCCCGCTCCGCCGAGAAGGTCATGACCGGATGATCGAGATTCGCATCGACCGCTTCGACCGCCGGGATTCCCGAACTGACCTGCAGCAGCGTGCTCAGCGTCGCTTCGCCGGCCCCTTCCAGACGGACCGGCAGGAGCTTGCGGAACGTTTCGAGGCGCGGAAGGTTCAGGAAGTCCGACGAGTACTTCTGGCCGGCCATGTACATCAGGCCTCCGGCCTTTCGCTCGACGAACCGCTCCAGTGCCTGCATCATCCCTTCGTCGAACTCGTCCGGATTCGGATCGATCAGCAGGATCGCGTTGTATTGGGCGAGCTGCTCGAAGGTGCGCGGCAGCGTGACGATCCGCTCGTTCCCTTCCTGAGGGCGCTGCGGCGCGAGCGACTGGAGCCAGCAGGAGAGAGTGATCCCCGGGTCGCGCTCGAAGAGCTTCCGCAGATTCTGATACTCCCAGGTCGGAGTCCCCGAGATCAGCAGCACCTTGATCCGCTCGTTCGTCACTTCGAGCGGCGTCGACTCGGCCAGGTTGTCCGCCGTTTCCGTTTCTCCCTCGACCCCTTCGATCCTCACCTCGTACCGGAACCTGCCGGCCGATCCGATCCGCTGTCCGAATCGTTCGCGCGACAACCAAGCCGGATCGGTGATCGTCACCTCACGCCCTTCGACCAGCTCGGGATCCCCTTCGGTCCCGTTGGCGGCGATCGGCGTCCGGTACAGTTCGACGCGCACCGTGGTGCCGGCCATCTCGGACGCGGCAATCATCGTGTCGACGGCAAACGGTTCGTTCGGTCGAACCTTGGCCAGGACCGAGACGTCGCGGACCGAAACGTTGCGCGGACGAGAGGGATCGCCGATGCCGAATCCGTAGATCGGGATCCCCATCTCGGCCGCTCGACGGGCGATCTCGACCGGCTGACTGGCGCCGGTGTGCTGACCGTCGCTGAACAGATAGATCGCTCGCAACTGACTGATGTCGAGTGCGGTCTGCAGCGCACCGCTCAGGTCGGACGAGGTGCCGGAGGCCTCCCAGCGCACGACCGCTTCGGCGAGCGGATCGGTCGGCGAGGCACCCCCTGCCCCATCCTCCGAGTTCGCTTCGGCCTCTGCTTCGCCGGCACCATCGCTCGCGAACGAATCCTGCTCGGCGTTCGACGGCAGCGTCGTGACCGTGTCGACCTGACTACCGAACGTGAGCACGCGGACGTTCGCCTTGTCGCGCAGCAGTTCGGGGAGGGAGCGTTCGCCCGTCATCAGCTTGCGAAGCACGGCCATTCGATCGAGCCCCGCTTCGCGGAACTGTTCGAGGTTCATGCCGAGCGAGGCGGCGACCGACGAGGCGACGTCATCGGTCAGCCATCCGTCCTTCGTCGTCATCGATTGAGACAGGTCGCTCATCACCGCGACCGTCGGATACCGCCGCAGCGTCCGATAGTCGGTCCTGACCGGATCGAACAGGAGCAGGATCAGCAGACCGATCACCGCCAGACGCAACGTCACCAACGTCCAGCGGACCCAGCGCGGTACCGAGTCCGACTCGCGACGATAGCTCCAGACGACATAGGCCGCGACGGCNNCCCACCGCGACGAACGCCTGCCATGATTCGGGCAGGTTTCGCCACTCGATGCGAGTGGATGTCGACGATGCCTGGGCGACCAATCCGAACATGGTGCGTTTCCGTTCCGAACGATCGGGCCGAGTTCGACGCCGACCGATTCCGCTCTCAGTAGTACGACAACGTGATGGCGGGGCCGCGATCGGCCACCGACCAGACTTCCTGCCCATCGCGATCCACCGCCACGACCCCTCGGGAACAGGCGACGACGGTCAGTCCCGCTTCGGTCCGCACGCCGGCTCGCGCCTGCGGCAGATTCGAGCGGCGCGCGACCAGGTTCCCCTCGGCTCCGAACTCCTGCACGACGCCGTTCAGACTCGACACCGTCAGCAGATGACCTTCGTCGGTCCGGTGAATGCCCGAGACGTTCATCGCCCCGACCAGATCGGCCTCGTGACCCTCGGTGCGATGCCATCGCTGAAGCAGGCCGCTGACCCGAGCCGCCACGAGAAAGGTGTCGTCGTCCCACGGACAGATCGCATCGATCGCTTCCCCCGACGTCTCGATCCGATCGACCGAGACGCCGCCGTCGCGCAGGACGAGGATCGAGCCGGGAACTCCGTCGAGCGCCACCCAGACTTCGTCGGCGCCGTTCGATGCGATCCCCTTGGGATAGCCGCCCAGCTCGATCGAGGTGACGGGAGCACCATGCACATCGCGGCGTTCGACTCGATCGGGATACGCGATCCAGACCTCGCCGGTCGCGATCGCGGTCGCCGCGATCAGGCCATCCGCCGCCCACTCGCGCAGAACGCGCCCGTCGGACGACAACTCGACCAACTCGCCGGTATTCGGAAAGCCGGCGATCAGGCGATCGAAGCGTCCACGAACCGACAGGTCGAAGCGGCGCCACGAGATCGGTGCCGCAGCGGCGTTCGCTCCGGCACGCCACGCCGCCACCTGCTCGGCCCGCGCTTCGAGCGGCGCGAACGGGTCGATCGCCAGCGGCTGTCCGGTCGCTCGCTCCCAGTCGACGATCACCTGTCGCGTCCAGTACGGCGATCGGAACTCGAGCAGCGCTCGCTCGACCGCATCGATCGACGTCTCGGCGCGGACGAGCAACAGTCGCGCGATCGCACCGGATCGAATCGACTCGGCAAGTTCGGGATCGACCGCCAGACGTTCCAGATAGGGGCGAGTCTGCTCGGCTCCGGCGTCATCGAGCCACGCGAGTCCCATCAACAGGCAACCCGGATGCGAACGGCCGAACATCCGAACTGCCACATCGCGCTGCCCGACCGCGCCATAGCGCTCGGGAGCCAAGGCATCGATCAGTTCGCGGCGCGTCGAAGGATCGTCGAGCGAGGCGACCAGCGGTGCCCAGGCGACCGCCCGCCGCTCGTTGCGGAACTCCTGGTCATCGCGAAAGAGAGATGCCAGGCGCGACCACTGAACCCGAGACGCCTGCCAGTCGATCCATTCCCCTCGCCCGCCGTCGAGTTCACCCAGCCGCATCAGGATGCCCGAAACGGTCGAGGCCGAACCGGTCTCGGAAAGCGTTTCGAGCCAATCGAGCGACCGGATTCGCGCCCGAGTCGCCGCGTGACGCGGCTCGTCCGGGCTCGTCGCCTCGACCAACGCATCGAGCAATTGGAGCGCCCGAGAGGAGTCGCCCGTTTCGATCGTCAGCAGGATCCGTTCCCAGATCGCCGACGCCTCGCCCGCCTCGGATCGTCGCTCGAGATCGTCGATCCGGTTTCGCGCCGAGTCGAGTGCCTGAACGACTCCGGGACCGATCGACCAGAGACGTCGGCCGTCGCTGAGAAGATTGCCGACCGGGACCGAACCGAGTCCTCGCACGCCGACCTGAGCGAGCTTGCGAGTCCGCTGCCCGGCGGGGAGATCGTAGGCGTAACGAATGACCGAGTTCGAGGTCGGCATGTAGATGCCGCTTTCGGTCAGGCAGCCGCGACCGAGACTCTCGCCGCCGAACTCCTCGCGCCAGACCAGACGCCCTTGTCCCTGAAGATCGTAGCAGAGAATCGATTNNTTCCCCGCCGCAAAGAGCTGTCGGCCGCGGACCCCGATGACGTACTGCATCGGGTCGGCGAACGGATTCTTCGGGGCGCTCCAGACGAATCGGCCATCGGTCCGATCGAAGGCGATCAGTCGATCCGAATCGGACGGAGCGACGACGATCACGCTTCGGAACGGAATGACGAGATCTTCGAGCCAACCGTCGAACTGAGCGGTCGTCGGCATCTGACCGCCCCAGTTGTTGGCGGCCGTGTTGTCGGTTCCGCCGATCACCGAGCGATCGTAGCGACGTGCGAACCGAATGCGTCCGTCGGCGGCATTCACCGCAAAGACCAGCCCGACCCCGCAGCAGCAATACAGGTCCTGACCGTCGACCGCCAAACGGACCGGAGCCCACTTGGGCGAACCGGCGCTCGGCGCATCGCACAGCTGGGTGCGCCAGACGGTCTTGCCGTCCGACAACGAGACCGCCTGAAGGTGTACCGAGCCGCCGTCGGACAACGGCAGGATCATCAGTTCGCCGACGGCAACTCCTTCGCCGAGATAGCCGACGCTGTTCGAGACCATCGGCGGGCCGTCGCGTCCTGCCGCGATCGGAAGTCCATCCGGTCCGATCCCTTCACGATTGTCGCGAGGGGCTTCGGGAGCGGCAGGCTCTCCGGTCACCGGAGTCACCTGATCGGGAGCAGCCGCCTGTTCGACCTGAACGGGCCCTTCGAACGGAGCGGCCGGCGCAACGGGGGGAGCCAGATCGGGAACGACCAGTCCGACGCCGGGGTTCGGCACGATCGCGCCGGAACCGGCCACGAAATCGGGATCGATCGCCGCTCGTGTCCATCGCAACTTGCCGGTCCGCAGATCGTAGGCGGTCAGCCAACTGGTGCGCGAACGACGAAGCGCCTGAATGCCGAAACCGCCGGCGTTCCGAGCGAGCGCTGCCGCATCGGGACGCTTGCCGCCGCGCGGATACGGTTGCCCTTCGACGACGATCACCTGATCCCCGACGATCGTCATCGACTGATGGATCCGATCGCCGAACAGGAAGATCTCGGTCAGACTCGACGGCCCGCCTCGAGCGCCTTGCGTCGCGCCGTACATCGCCAGGTTCATCCGCTCGGCCAACGAGGCGTCGTCGAGGACCCAATGGTTCGACCAGAGCGACTCCCAGACCTTGCTGATTTCCCCCTGGTCGTTCGCTCGCACGGCCAGCGGGCTGGTCGCCGAGCGGACGAGAATGCCGTCGGGAGCGATCAGGCCTTCCTGAGTCGGGAGCCAACCGAACTGCGCCGCTCGCAGCAGCGCCGGGCCGTACTGGTCGCCGGTCGCCTCCTGAGTCATGCCGCCGAAGTTGCGCATCGCGGCGTCGAGCTGACTCCGGTCGACCGATCGATCGGTCTCGAGCGACGCCGTCACCATCAGGTCGCCCGCCAGATAGTCGTCGGGAAGAGCCGGCATCAGGCCGTCTCGCCGCGGGTTGCCGAACGGCTGTCCCCACGGGATCGCGGTCCGAGTCGAGGCGCTCGAACCAGGCCCTTGCTGAATCATCCGATCGACCGCCTCGAGCAACTCGGGCGCAACGGCTGCTCCGGCCGACAGCGACGCGCGAAAAGCTTCGCGCGCTTCGTCCGCTCGCCCCAACATCGAGAACGCCACGGCTCGGCGGAGCGAAAGCTCGGCCGCCGGCACATCCGGGTCGGGATGACGATCGACGATCCGATCGAGCAGACGAATCGCGCCGACCGGATCGTTGCGATCGAGGCGCAGGCCGGCGAGTTCGAACGCGGCCTGATCACCGACGCTGCTCAGGAAGTAGCGCTCGACGACCTGCGCGAGTGCGGTCTGCCGCCCGAGCCGCTCCGACTGAGCCAACAACGCTTGAGCCTCGCCGTCGGCAACGATCCGATACGCCTGGCGTCCTTCCGGAGGGAGACCGGCAATCGCCCGCTCGACCTGTTCCGAAAGAGGCGTGTAGGTTTCGCCGTCGTTCGAATGAAGGGCGCTCCCTCCTTCGTCCAGCACCTTGTTCCAGAGAATCGTCGCGTTGCGGAAACCACCGTCCGCCGCGAACATCTCGGCCCGCCGCAGCAGATCGTCGAACTCGGGGCGAGTCACGACCATGCCGCCGTTGGCGTATCGCTTCTCGTTGTTCTCGCGAATCTGCTCGATCGTCTCGCCTTCCCCCTCGGCGGCGCGCGGCGCGACCGGCGAACGGACCGCGGCCAAAGCGCTGCAGGCGACCACGAGCGACGCGGCGACACCGCGCACGAAACGGCGGTTCGACGACCTCTTCGGACGATCCTGCGCGTCTCGTTTCGACCTCATGATCGCCATCTCCCTCCTCCGCTTCGTTCCGAGCCGAACTCCGCTCGACCGGTTCTCTTGACTACTGTCGCGACCGGAACCACCGCGCCAGCGACTGTTCGCCGATCAGGATGCCGATCATCACGACGACGATCCACTTCCAGAACTCGCGGTTCCCCCCTTCGACCGCCTGAGATGTCAGTCGGTCGAGTTCGACGAGTCGGATCTTCTCGCCGAACAGATTGCGCCGCGCTTCGGCGACATCCAACCGAACGAGACGGCTCTCGGACGGGTCGACGTTGATCGAGTAGTCGCGCTCGGTCGCCGCGCCGTCGGTGCCGGTCAGCATCAGACGATAGAAGCCGGCGTGCTCGGTTCCGGCAAACCGGAACTGCCATCGCCGCCGCGTCGGATCGGCGGCAGCGGTAGACGTTCCTTGTGCTGTCGGCGTTCCCTCGCCCGAGTCGGTCGCGGCTGACGGTGCCTCAGCGGTTTCGGTCGGTGCGGCCGACCCGGCCTCTCGGGCGGGCGACGCTGATGACTCGTCCGTCACTTCGTCGGCGATCAGGTCGTGCCGCTCTTCGGTCGGATCGAGCAGCGTCGCCTGACGCCGAACGAGCGACAGATCGACCGTCTCGGCGATCTGCTGTCCGACCGTCCGTTCGCCCGCACCGACCTCGCGACTCGACAGATACGACGTCAGATCGAGACCGACCAGGAGGAAGCTCAGTCCTTCTTCGGGCCAGTTGGTCCAGTCGAGATCGGCCGGCACGACGAACGAAACGACTCGACCGCGTCCGAACGCTCGCTCCGCGATCGCGACCGACCCTTCGGCGTCGTCCAGGCGAGCCAGCGCGTTGACGTCAGGAGGGATCGGCGATGCGACCCGCGAACGCCACCAGTTGAAGAGCTTGACCCGATCCAGAAGCTGGTTGTTCGCCCCTTCGAAGACGCGCAGAACCTGGTGCGGCGTCTCGGGGACCTCGAAGCTCGCCCACTTCTCTCGCGTCTCGTCCCCCTGGATGTCCACCAGTCCGAACGGACTCAGCCCTCGTCCGTCGGCGTAGAACTGCTCATCGAACCGAGCGGCTCGCGTCCGATCGCCCGGAAGGATCGCCAGACCGCCGCCGTCGCGCACCCAGCTCTCGAGCGCCGCGATGCCGCCGGGGGAGAGCTGATCGACGTTGCACAGGAAGATGACGCGGTAGTCCGACAGCACCTTCTGATCGAAGTCCAGGTAGCTGACGACGTCGACCAGATTGCCGGACGAGAGTTCTCCCGGCGGATCGATCGCCCGCAGCAGAAACAACGTTTCGCTGCGGAACGGATCGTCGTTCGGATCGCCGTCGACGATCAGGACCGGAACGCCTCGCACGACGCGAGCCGAGTGGTAGGCGACGCTGTCGGCGGGCAACGCGTCGATCGCGACATCGTCGACCGAGGCGGACGCGGTCAATCGGACCGACCGCTCGTTCCCGCGGACTCGCGATTCGAGCGCATTCCCTTCGTCGTCGGTCGCGACGAACTGATCGTCGGGCGACCGCGGAAAGACGACCGGGAACCCGATCTCGCGAACATCGCCCGCCGGAATCGCCTCGATCGTCTCTTCGATCGGCAACGCATCACCGATCTGCAACCGGACGAGCACCTGCTGCGCTTCAGAGGTGCCGAGATTGCGGACGCGGACGTCGATCCGAGTCGGCACGCCTTCGACCGGCGCCTCAGCCGGCCGGACCGATTCGACCGCCAGGTTTCCGGATGCGGAAAGTCCCATATCGACGACGAAGCAACCGGCGACCTTGTCGGCGATTCCCTGCAGGATCTGATGCGGGAGCGCGGCATCTTCGGTCGCCCCGGTCGTCCGCCAATCCCGCTCCATCAGATCGCTCATCACATAGACGATCCGGTTCAGATCCTGTCGCGGCTCGCCCAGATAGCGATCGACCTCGGTCAGGACGCGCCCCAGATCGACCGCGAGATCGGTCGGTTCGAGTTCGTTCACCAGATCGACCCACTCGGCCAGATTGGCCGACGTGATCGGCTTNNGCTCTTCCGGGCGACTGGTCAGCAGCAGCGTCACGCGGTCGTCGGTCTCGTCGCTCGAGAGTCCTTCGAGCAGCTCGACCAGCTTTTCCTGAGCGAACTCGAAACCGCTCCGATTCCCCGCCAGCGTTCGCGTGCTCAGCGAATCGTCGAGCACCACGATCCGTTCGTACTGCTGCGTGTCGAAGAAGACCGCCCCCAGATTCGCCGGCAGGAACGGTCGCGCGATCAGGGCTCCGATCAGCAGCATCGCCAGGCAGCGGAGCAGCAGCAGGATCAGATGTTCGATCCGGACGCGACGACGATTCTTCTGCTCGGCATCGAGCAGGAACTCCATCGCTGCCCATTCGACTTCCTTGAAGCGTCGGCGATTGAGCAGGTGGATCAGGATCGGGATCGAGATCGCAGCAGCTCCTGCCGCCAGCATCTCGGGGTGCATCAGGATGTTCGACAGGAAGCCCATGAAGCCCGTTTCCTCGTTCGGTGTCGCCTCGCCCCGATGTCCCGTTCCCGATCCGGGGCGCCTCGCACCGCCCGCTCGCGATCGCTTCGAACCACGTCCCGATCAGCGTCGCGCTCGCCGTCGGACTCGCTGCCGAAACGCCAGATACCTCGCCAGGACCGCATCGAGCGGTTCCGCGGTGTCGACCATCACGTGGTCGATCCCCAGACCGCCGCAGACCGAGCGGGTCCGCTCCAGGAATCGCTCGACCGATTCCAGATAGGCCTTGCGCAGCGATCGCGGTTCGGCATACAGCTGAACCGATTGCTCCATCCCCTTGAACAACGTGTTCTCGTCGAAGGGGAAACGGAGTTCGTCCGAGTGCATCACCTGAAAGACGATCACCTCATGGCCGCGATGCCGGAACCGCTCCAGCGATTCCCGCAACGTCGCCTCGTCGACGAACAGATCCGAGAAGATCGCGACCAGCCCGCGTTGCTTGAGCTGCCCCGCGACGTCACGGAAGACCTTGCCGACGTCGGTCGTCTCGTCCGGTTTCGTCGTCTCGAGAACATGCAGCAGCTGCCGGATGTGGTTCGGGCCGGCGGCGGGACGGACCTGAGTCCGGATCGCATTGCCGAACGTCAGCAGGCCGACCGAGTCCTGTTGCTGCTGGAGCAGGTAGGCGAGCGAGGCGGCCGCGGTCGCCGCGTGATCGAACTTGCTCCAGCTNNATCGAGCGACTGCAGTCGACCAGGAGCTGACAGCGGAGGTTCGTCTCCTCCTCATACTCCTTGATGTACAGACGATCGGTCTTGGACCAGACCTTCCAGTCGATATGACGGATGTCGTCGCCGGGAACGTACTCGCGGTGCGAGGCGAACTCGACGGCGAACCCGTGATAGGGACTCTGATGCTGACCGGTCAGAAACCCCTCGACGACCAACCGGGCACGGACGTCCAATCGGCGGATCCGATCGAGCGTGCGCGGATCGAGATGTCTGGGAGTCGAATCGGAAGCCATGCGGCAATCCCCGCGACGAAACGTTGGGGGCCGTCGGAGCGGTCGCACCGAGTCGACCGCGACCGATTGCCGTTCAGGCCAGGGCAGCCGCGAGGGCCGGCGCGATCTC
>DMPQ01000502.1 GCA_003455945.1 Planctomycetaceae bacterium | reverse complement strand
CGCAGGTCCCTCAGCCTCAAGAGCCGGGACAGCGCCCCTTGCGTCGAGCGGCTGAGTATCAGCAATCGGCCGAGCGGAAGTTGCCGGGTGGCGAACCTCAGTCGGCCATCGATGACCAGCAAGCGGCGATCGAGTCGCTGGAAGAGGCGTTGCGGGAACTTGAAGGCGAGAAGGATCGGATCGCGTCGCTCCCTCCCGAGGCCTTCGAAAAGATGGCCGACGATCAGTTCGGCACGCGCGAGAAGGTCGAGAAGCTGATCGACGAGATGAAGAACGCTCCTCCGCCCGCTCCGACCGAAGGAGGAGAATCGGGTGAATCGGGAGAAGCTGGCGAGTCGGGTGAGTCCGGTGAATCGCAGACTCCCGGTTCGTCGCGGGTTCAGCAGTCCGGTCAGAAGATGGAAGGGGCCGGGAACCGTCTTCGCAATCAGGATCCGGAAGGTGCGAATCGACAGCAGCGCGAGGCGATTCGAGATCTGAAGCAGGCGTTGGATGANNCAGGAGGAGAAGCTGGCTCGGCTGGAAGCGCGATTCGCCGAGATGTTGGCTCGGCAGCAGCAGATCACCGCGTTGACTCGCGAGACGGACGAGAAGACTCAGGCGACCGGCTCGCTGCGGCGGTCCGATCGACTTGCGATCGCCAAGGCGTCGGCCGAGGAGTTGGAGTTGGCGGAGATGGCTCTCGAGGCCTACGACCTGTTGGTCGAGGATGGCACGAGCGTCGTCTTTCCGCAGATCGTGTCGGATCTGCGCGAGGACCTGATCAAGGCGGGTAGCCTGCTCGACGAACGTCGCACCGACGCGCTGACTCAGTTGATTCAGAGCGAGATCGAGACGACGCTGCAGGAATTGCTCGAGTCGCTGAAGAAGACTCGCGAGAATCGCCAGGGCGGAGGTGGTGGAGGAGGCGGGGGTGGAGGTGGCAACCAGCCGCTTCTTCCTCCGTCGGCCGAACTGAAGGTCCTTCGAGCCGCTCAGCAGCGAGTCAATCGGCGTACCGTGCAGGTCGATTCGCTCCGAGCGGCGGGAGGCGAAGGGGACGGGCAGTTGAACTCCGAAATCGACTCGCTTGTGGAGCGTCAGATCGGTATCGTTGAGATGACCGACGAGATGATCCGCAAGATGCAGACCAGCGGGCAGTGATTCGCTTCGGCCGACGTGCGACTCGAACGCGGAAGAACACAGGAGACCGACGGATGCGCAAGACCGGATGGATCGTTGGGATCGGGTGCCTCGGTTCGATGCTGATCTGCGGCGCGGCCGCTCCGGCGGCGGACGACGTGGTCGACCGTTTCCGCACGCACGTGTCGACGCTCGCCGGCATCTCGGACGAGGTGCGAGCGGATGCGTTGGGAGTCGTCGAGTCGGTCGCCAACGATCCTTACTCGCGCAGTTTGGCGGTCGGCGATGGCTTGGCGGTGATCTACCCCGAGTACTCCGGCGCGCTGGACGATTTGGGTGCCGAGCGATTGGAAGAGGCTCGCGAAAAGCTCGAGCGATTGGCAGCCAGTTCGGATCCGTATCTGTCGACCGCCGCGACCTTTCTGAAGGCTCGTGCGGAACTGCTCGAAGAGCGTTTCGATCGGGCGATTCCGTTGCTCGAACAGGTAGCAGGGGAAGGAGAGCAGCATTCGGCTCAGGTGGCGGATGCGAGCTATTTCCTGGGGATGAGCCTCGCGGCGATGCTGGAGCGGGAGCGGGCGATCGAGACGTTGACGTCGTTTCTCGAGCGTTATCCGAACGCTCCCGAGCGGATGCGAGTCGGAGCGTGGCGGCGTCTTCAGGAGTTGCATTCGATTCAGGACGGATCGATGTCGGACGTGTTTCAGCGGATGGAGTTCTCTCGCCGTCAGCTGCAGATTCGGGACACCGGCGGTCGGACTCAGGAAGAGCAGCAGAAGATCGTCGGAATGCTCGACCAGCTGATCGAGAAGGCGGAAGAATCGGAGTGCCAGGGAGGAAACTGCAACAAGCCGGGCGAGGGCGAAGCGCAGGCTCAGGGGCAGAAGCCGAGCGAAGGGCAGGGGCAGAGCCAGGCGGGAGGCGGTAGTCGCAATCCGAACGGCGTGGCTCGCCGCAGCTTCGATGAAGGGCCGGCTTCGGAGTGGGATCGTCTGCGGGATCGTTCGCGCGATCCGGCCTTCAATGCGATCAAGGACAAGTATCCCCCGCGGTATCAGCAGCTGATCGAGCAGTACTACCGCAGCTTCCAGCGCGAAGGGGATGACGCGGCAACCGATCCCGGAGCCGCCGCGGGCGAGTGAGCCGTCGTTCGTCGACGGGTTGAGGCATCACCGGAAACCACCTGCCTGAGCCTTGTCATCCGTTCACCATTCTGATCGAATCGCGTTGCGGGCCGTCGATACGCAACCGATTCGAAGGGATGGTGCGCGCATGGCGGAGTTCGATAGGCCGAGTCGGGAAGAGCGGATTCGTCGGGAGCCGGACGAATCGTCGTCGGTGTCGAGTGGCGATCGGCCGGGAGTCGGCTATCCGCTGGGGCTCTTTCCCGACTCCGCGACGCCGCGTCTCTATGACAAGGTGGTGTCGCTGCTCAAGGCGAAGCACTACTCGCGGAACACGGCCAAGGTCTACATCCGTTGGATTTCCCGGTTCGCGAAGGCGTATCCGGGGCGACATCCGCGGGAATTGGGCCGGGCCGAACTGAACGAGTTCCTNNTCGGCGTTGCTCTTTCTCTACACGCAGGTTCTTGAAGAGCCTTTCGGGCAACTGGAAGGGGTGATCCGAGCGAGAACGTCCCGCCGTCTGCCGGTCGTGATGACGACGTCGGAGGTCAAGCGAGTTCTGGCTCATCTGACCGGCGACTACTGGATGATCGCGATGATGCTCTATGGGAGCGGATTGCGACTGATGGAAGCGTTGCGGATGCGGGTCAAGGACATCGACCTGGAGCGGCGGGAGTTGACGGTCAGGCAGGGGAAGGGAGACAAGGATCGGGTTACGATGATCGCGGAATCGGCGGTCCGTCGGCTGCAGGCTCATCTGGCCTATGTCAGGGACCTGCATCAGCGGGACTTGGACGATGGGTTCGGACGAGTGGAGTTGCCGAACGCGTTGGCGAAGAAGTACCCGCAGGCTCCGGCGGAGTGGGGTTGGCAGTGGGTGTTTCCGCAGTCGAAGCGATGGCGAAACCCGAAGACTGGGCGAGAGGGCCGGCACCACATCCATGAATCGTCGGTGCAGGACGCGGTGAAGGGAGCGGTGGTCAGGTCGGGGCTGACGAAGCGAGTGACGACGCACACGTTTCGGCACTCCTTCGCGACGCACCTGTTGGCGGCAGGGTACGACATCCGAACAGTCCAGGAGCTGCTGGGACACACGGACGTCCGAACGACTCAGATCTACACGCATGTCCTGAACAAGGGAGGCCGCTGCGTCCGCAGCCCCCTGGACGAACTAATGCCCGGCGACCTTCCGGAGTGATATCCCGTCCGTATATCAAGCAGAAGTCCCGATCCCACCCGAACCCAAGTCGGTTCGCCGAGGGAAGATAAACCGAATACCGAACTTCGATATTCCTCTCCCGCCCCAGTAGAATACGGGTTACCGGAGAGTCAATAAAACCTAGTTCTCTCGGATCTGATGGAGTCACGCCGGTGGCCGCCGGC
>DMPQ01000320.1:15782-37094 GCA_003455945.1 Planctomycetaceae bacterium | reverse complement strand
AGCGAGATCGCGCCTTGAACCGTCCGTATCGCCAGCAGCACATCGATCGCGAAGCGTTCGAACAGGATCGTGAAGCGGCTGCTCGTCTGGGCCCACGGAACCTCGACCGCCTGAACGCCGTGCTCCGGACATTCGACCCGCGGCACCCTGCCGACAAGGATCGTCTTGAGCTGACACGAGTCGAGGTGTCGCCAACGACGCTCCCGCTCATGGTCCCGACGGGCCAGTTGCGTTCCGCACTTGGGACACGGGAACTGCGTTCGCGGTGGGGCTCGACGCGGACGACGATCTCCTGAGCGGCGGCATCGAGCGTGACGCTGGTCACGCTCCATGGCTCGACGAGACCCACAATCTGGCGGTACAGCTCGGTGTCCTGCATGGCGCGGCTCGTCCTCCGACCATGCTACCCGACCCTCGAAAAACCGCGATGGACCCATCAGGTGGCAAGCGAATGTTGACTCCCTCTCCGATCGCGATCTTCATCAGCGCTGCTCTGGTCGACCGCGGAGGCCGCGGTGACGATCAGTTCGCAAAAGAGTGGCGGGGCCTCGTTCAGGCGGCGTTACCAACTGCGAAAAGGGTGGATGCTCAGCTCCCTGCGCCGACCGAACTCGCCGATCGATAGCCCCGAATCGCGCTGTTGCGCGAAGTGCTCGCGCCAGAACTCGGCCCCCAAGGTCACTCCGCTAATCATCGCCGTCGCCTTGCTGGAGGAAGAGAAATCCTCAAGCTGCCTGACGCACCAAGGGGCACTTCGTGGGACGGTTACGCCGCGAGAAGGACGAGCGGGTCTGTCGCGGAAGGGCCCCGGAGCGGACAGAGGCACGGGACGGAGTTTTTCTCACGGAGACGCGGAGGTGACGGAGTCACGAAGGCGCGGCCGACGATTCATCGCCGGGAAACGAAGCCCGCTCGCGCGAAGTCCGAAGTTCCGACGCTTCTGTCTTCTACTGAGTCACCGAGGCGCGGCCGACTCCGGCGGTGCTTGCTTCGCGGTCGGCCGGACGGTTGCCGCTGCGGATGCAGACCAGGCACATGTCGTCGTCCGGTGTGCGGCGCCCCAGGTGCTTGCGGACCGCTCGCACGATCGCCGTGCCGCTCGCTTCGGCGGTCGAACCCCCTTCGGCCGCCAGGATCGCCGTCACGCGATCGATCCCCAGCTGCTCGTCGTGGTCGTCGCAGCACTCGAAGATCCCGTCGGTCATGAAGACCAGCTGATCCCCCGGCTCGAGCTTCAGCGCGAACTCCTCGTAGGCGAAGTCCTCGAGAATCCCCAGCGGCAGTCCGGATCGATCGCGCCCCGGCTGCTCGACGCTCCCGTCGGCTCGGCGATGGAGTGGCGCCATATGCCCCGCATTGACCAACGAGATCGACGCGGTGTGCGGCTCGATCAGTCCGATCAGCATCGTCACGAATCGATCGAGCTGCAGCTCCGCCAGGACTCGGTTCAGCCGCGACGCGGCGGCCGCCACGTCCGGCTCGATCGCCAGCGAGAACCTCGCTTCGGACGAGATCTTCGCCATCAGCAGCGCCGCGGCGACGCCGTGGCCGACGACGTCCGCGATCACGACCGCCAGACGACCGTCGGGGAGCTTCACGTAGTCGAAGAAGTCACCCCCGACATGATTCGCCGGGTCGTAGTAGTCGAAGAAGTCGAACCCGCGCAGCTCGGGACGCTTCAGCGGCAGGAAGCCGTGCTGCACCTCATGAGCCAGTTCGAGATCGCGAGCCAACTCGCGCTGCTCGAGCGCCAGGTCGTGCAGTCGAGCATTGTCGATCGCGATCCCCGCCTGAAGCGCGACGGTCGCCAGGACGTCCAGGTCCTCCTTCGAGAACCGGCGCGACGGGTCGAGACTGTCGAGCTGGATGACGCCCAGCGCCTTCCCTTCGCCGTCCAACAGCGGAGCGCACAGGAACGAGCGGATCTGCAGCCGAGCCACGCTCTCGCTGACGTCGAACCGGACGTCGCTCGACGCGTCGCGCGACAGGACCGCCTGACGCGAACTCATCACCAGCTTGACGATATCGCGACTGATCCGCATCGTCTCGCCGGTCGACTCCAGACGCGTCTTGCTCCAACGCGGAACCAACTCCCCTTCCTCGTTCTTCATCACGATGAAGCCGCGGTCCGCCTGGACGAAGATCCGAAACAAGGCGTCGAGGACCTTCGGGAAGACCTCATCCGCAGCCAGCACCTTGGAGAGCGCCTGGCTGATTTCGAGCAGCGCCTGCAGTCGCGCCTGAGGGGTCGCCTGGAGCTGCCCCGGATGGTGCGACGCCACGTCGACCTTCGACATGATCGTCGTGTTCTCGGACGTCTGACCGTCTTCGATCACGACGGTGTTGCCGGGGCGCAGGCGATCGCTGCGCGGGCGGACGATCGAGCTCCCCGCATCGCCGGTCGGTGCCGCGAGCGGGTCGACGAACTGGAACGCGACGTCGCAGATCTTGACGACATCGCCCGAGAGCAGTCGCCGCCGAGCCTGAACGCGCTCGTCGTTGACCAGCGTTCCGTTGCGGCTCTTGAGATCCTCGATCCAGTACCCGTCGGCCAGATTCAGGATCCGAGCATGCTGCCGACTCACCGCGCCGACGTCGATCACGATCTGACAGGCCGGATGGCGACCGATCATCGCCTCGGCCGACGTGAGGTCGTACTCCCGGCCCTTCTGGGCACCGAAGACGACTCGCAGCAGCGCCATGCGCGTTCCCCGGAAGGAGTCTCCTGAGCGGAGCGGACTCCGACTCGAACTTCCCGCAATTCTAACGACCGCCGCCTCCGGCCGACAGGGTCGACCCCGCGCTCGACGACCGTCCGACGACTCGGACTCCCCCTTTCGCATCCCGTGCTTGCCGCCCCCCCCGGCGCGGCGCCACACTGAACCCCCGACCGACCGAAACCTCGACGCACCGAAGCGGTGGGCTACCGAAACGCTGCCATGCCGCAACGCGGTCGTGCCGGTCGTCGCACGCGGACCGAGGGCTTCGGTCCGAGATTTCGTTCGCCCCCGAGCGATCGCAACTCGCCGTCTTCTGCCGGAGGCTGCGAGGCGATCCACCACCCCCGATCATCATCGACCGCGATCGCGCCGCCGATCCGGTTCCCGCCTCGATCTCGGCTGCTGCCGCAGGGATGCCTGGAATGAGTTCGCTGTACGTCCTCAAGGGCCGTGATCAGGGAAAGCGCTTCGCCCTGGAAGAACCGGTCGTTTCGATCGGTCGCGAGACGGGGAACACGATCCGTCTGCGCGATACCGAGGTGTCGCGGCGTCATGGCGAGATCCGTTCCGAACAGGGGCGTTGGGTCCTGATCGATCTGGGAAGCTCGAACGGGACGTTCGTCGAACGGGACCGGATCGAGCGGCACGAGCTGCGGACCGGCGATCGGATCCAGATCGGCGGCACGNNCAGCCTCGCCGATCGCCATCGTCGCCGAAGATGCTGCCGCCGACGCGTCGCGCATCGTCTCGCGTCGCGAGCGACCGGCGCGGCCGCTGCTCGGACTGCAGTCCGATTCGCTTCTCGGCGCGGCTGCCCGGAACGATCTCGAAGTCCTCTACCGAACCGCCCAGGCGGTCAGTCGTACGCTCGACATCGATCAGTTGTGCGAGCGGTTGCTCGAACTGATCTTTCAGGCGATCCCTGCCGACCGAGGCTGTCTGCTGCTGAACGATCCCGAATCGGGAGAGCTGGCGGTGCGAGCGGTCCGGCATCGGCGAGGGACCGACGGCGATCGGATCGCGATCAGCCGGACCATCCTGGATTACGTGACTCAGCACGGCGAAGGGGTTCGGACGCGCGACGCGCGCGCCGACGAGCGATGGGACTCGGGAGCGAGCATCGTGCGGGAAGGGATCCGCGAAGCGATCTGTGTGCCGATGCTCGGACGCTACGGCAATGTCGGCGCGATCTACGTCGACACGCGAGCCCGCTCGACCGATCTTCCCGCGGCCGACGGCGGCTGTCGCTTCCGCGACGAGCAGCTCGAACTGATGGTCGCGATCGGTCACCAGGCGGCGCTCGCCGTCGAAGACACCTCGTACTACTCGGCGCTCGTGCAGTCGGAGCGACTGGCGGCGATGGGGCAGACGGTCGCGACCCTGTCGCATCACATCAAGAACATCCTGCAGGGACTTCGGGGCGGCGGCTTTCTGATCGAAGAGGGGATCCGGCAGAAGGACGACGAAGCGATCGCCAAGGGATGGAAGATGGTCGAGCGAAATCAGGAGCGGATCCAGCAACTGGTGCTCGACATGCTCACCTTCAGCAAGGAGCGGACTCCGGAGCTCCATCCGGCCGATCTCGACGCGCTGGTCGACGAGACGATCGAGCTGATGGCGCGCACCGCTGCCGACCAGCAGGTCCGCTTCGAGCGATTCCGCTCCGGTCGATTGCCGCCGATCCCGATCGATTCGGAAGGGATCCATCGCGCGGTGCTGAACCTGATCACCAACGCGATCGACGCCTGTGCGGCCAAAGGGGGCGGCGTCGTCCGGGTCGAGACGCGCTGGGATTCGGCGCCGGCTCAGGCCGAGATCTCGGTGTCGGACGACGGCGTCGGAATCGCCGAAGAGGATCTCGAACGGATCTTCCGGCCGTTCGAATCGTCCAAGGGGAACCGCGGCACCGGTCTCGGACTCCCCGCAACTCGCAAGATCGTCCGCGAGCACGGCGGCGACGTGACGGTCGAGAGTCGGATCGATGTCGGCAGTCGGTTCGTGATCCGCTTGCCGGGACCGCGACCGACCGACACGGACGAACCGGAAGCCGGCCCCGAACCGACGATCACGTTCGGGATCTGACGCTCGAAGGTCCGATGGGCGCGGCGCACGGCATCGGCCGGGGCCTTCCGTCGTTTTGCTCGGCGCCGGAGTTTCGCTCAGCGCCGTCGTTTCGCTCAGCGCCAAGGATTGATCGGCGGGACGACGAGTTCGTAGAGCCAGACGAAGGTGAGCGGGAACTGCCAGGTCGGCGGCGCAGGTGGAGTCGGTGATGGGGACTGCGGCGACGAGATCGGATTCCCCGACGGATCGATCAGGATCGGCCCTTCGTCGTCCGATAACGCCGCTCCGCGCCAGGTCGTCGTCGTTGCGGCGATCGCCGCTCCGGAGCGTGTTCGCGCCGTGAAGCGGACATAGTGCGTCCCGGCGGGTAACCAGACATAGGCGGTCGTCGGGACACCCGGCCGAACCGAATAGGTCCCTTCGATCCGACCGTTCGCGTTCGTGATCGTCATCTGCACTGCCTGGCGCGTCGTGTCGGTCGACTCGGTCGACAGATCGAAACGGAAGAGCTGCGTCTTGCGGACGACCAGACTGCCGAAGCGATCACGCGTCGTCCGATTCAGTCGGATCCGATCGAGCGTCGCGAGCGCCGAACGTCGATCGGGAACGTCGATCGTCAGCAGGTAGTTCGACGTCGCGGCGTTCCCGGTCGCCGACGCGATGCGGACGAAGTAGGTGCTGTTCGGCCGGATCCCCGAAACGACCAGCGAGACGTCGCCTTCCGGCGAGCGGCGGAGCATCGACGCGGTCGACAAGGCTCGACCGGTCGCATCGAGCAGCCGGAGGTCGAACGCCGGAATCGCCGAACCGAGCGGACCGAGCGAGATCGAGACGACCGAGTCGGCTCCGTCGTCGGTGACGAAGCGATAGAGATCGATGTCCTCGATCGCCGCGAGCGTCGAGATCAGTTCGAATCGCGTTCCCGAGTCGATTCCCGGCGGCGAGCGCAGCTCGATCGCACGATTCCGATTCGTCTCGCGCACCACCTCGGGATCGATCGGGCCGGCCAGGTCGTACAGACGATCGTTCAGCGACGCGTCCCCGGCCTCGAAGAACCGTTCCGCTTCCGGTTCGTCGTCTCCTTCCTCCGGCTCGCCTCCGTCCGGACCGAAATCGAGGACCAGGCGATAGTCGCCGAAGTCGAAGTCGGGCCATTCGGACGCATCGATCACCACATGCACGATCTCTCCGGCGTCGCGACTGGTGATCTCCTTGTAGGCATCATTGCGCAGCGGGGACTCGGCCGCCTGCGTCACGAGTTCCGACAGCTCGCCGTCGTAGGCGGTCAGACGGCCGACCAGCAGGCTGCGTCCCGAAGCGCGCAGGCTGATCCAGCAGTTCTCGTAGCCCGCAGGGACCTCGAATCGATAGACGTCGACATCGTCGCCCGACGACAGATGACCGTCGATCTCCATGCGCATCGTCACGTCGAAATCGACGGTCGGTTCGATCGGCGTCGCCGACTCGAAGGAATCGTTCCCTCCCGGCGGCTCGTACGGGTCGGCCGCGGGGGGGCCGTAGAGCGACTGGATCGCGATGATGTCCCGCCAGCTCAGCCCGCGCCGCGGCTCGACATAAGCGAAGAACATCACCGATTCGAAATCGAGCTCCTCGTCGAGCAGTCCGAGCGAGTTGCCGACCTCGTGGAGCATCACCGAGTACAGGTCGTAGGCGAACTCGTCCTGTTCGACGGTCGAGAGGGCATACGGGCGCGTCGAATCGAGCAGGACATCTCCCGCCCAGCTCCCCGCCTGAGGCGCGTAGGGGACGGCGTTTCCGAGCACCTGATCCTGCGGAAACGCGCCGACTCGGATGTCGCCGAATCGCGGGTCTCCCTGCGAGAGCGCCGGTACGCCGAACGCGCGCGGAGAATCGGGGACGAGCGCGAACTGCAGATCGGCGTGACGAGACCAGGTCTGCAGGGCGCGGAGCATCTCGATCTGCCAATCCTCGCGCGAGAAGCGGGCATCGAGCGACAACGCGAGTTCGTTCCGATAGCGTCCGATCGGGACGAGATCCGGTGCGAAGCTGAACGTGATCGGGTGCGTCGACGGCCACGCGATCGGCGGGAGCGACGTGATCTGAGCCGTTAGACCGGTCGTCGCTCCGAAAGAGAATGCGACGAACAGCAACAGCCCGGCGAGCTTCGAGCGAAGATTCACGGAACGGACTCCGGAGCGGACGAGTCGGAAGAGCTCGGACTTCGAGGCGATGAATCGCGGTCGTTCGACGCACGGGGCGGATCCCGATCGCTCGGTGACGGCCCCGAAGCGCGTACGGACGAGTCGGAAGTCGAGTTCGAAGACGATGAAGTAGGTGACGACGACGAAGACGAGGAGATCGGGCCTTCGGCCGATGGTGCCAACAGTGCGTCGATTCCGTCGCGGATCGAGCGGAAGCGAGGCGAATCGGCGAGCGGAGCGAGATCGGCATCCGAAGCGAGCAGGCGGGCGCCGTAGGCTGGCGCCAAGGCTCGCCCCAGATGATCGAAGGCGGCATCGCGTTGCGACGGATCGTCGCGCGACAGCAGCGCGTGAACGCAAGCCAACTGATAATGAAGCTGCGGAGTCAGAACGCGTCGGCCGGCTGCCGCGACGTCGACCAACGCTCCGTCACGGTCCCCGCGTCGCGCCTTGAGCACCGCTCGACCGGTCAGCGCCGGCAGGAAGTCGGGATGCGACGCGAGGAGTTCGCCGAGCGTCTCGATCGCACCGTCGCGATCACCCAGCCGTTCGCTCTGAACATGCGCGATGTTCTGCAGTGCCACGGCGCGGGAAGCGGGCCATCGAGCCGCCTCGCGAAAGTCGGCGATCGCCAGATCGTTCGAGGTCGACAGACGCGCCAGGCCTCGCAGGATCCACCCCTCGCCGTCCACCGGCGTCCGCGCCGCGAGTTCGGCCAGATCGGCTTCGGCTCCCGACAGATCCCCCGATGCTCGTCGGAGTCGACTTCGGACCGAGCGATGGCGAAGCGAGTCCGGCTCCAGCTCGATCGCCCGATCGATCGCCGCGATCGCCCCCAGCAGATCGCCGTTCCGCTCGAGTACCAGCGCCCGATTCACGTGCAGCGCCGGAAGCGACGGATCGAGTCGCTCGGCCTCGTCGAGCAGTTCGAGAGCCCGCGTCGCATCCTGTTGCCAATAGTGACAGGCGGCTCGCGCGACCATGNNGGCTCGCGCGACCCGCGCCAGAGCCGATGAGGGATCGATTCTTCCGGCTGCGGCAAAACAGCCGTCCGCCTCGCGATACTCGCGCCGCTCGTAACGACATTTCCCGGCGAGGAACCAGAGCGCAAAGCGATCGGGAGTCCGTTCGAGCGCCGCATCGATCGTCCGCAGGGCGCCGTCGTAATCGCCGGCCAGGAAGCGATCCGAAGCGACCGTTAGCGGATCGGTGACCGCGAGCGAATCGAGCGTGCGCAGTTCATCGTCGGCAAGCTCGGTCTTCAGTCGTTCTGCGGCTCGCTCCAGCGCCGCCCGATCGGGGACCGTTCTCAGCGAGACCGGAAACGTCGAATCGCGCGGCGATCGCTCCGCCTCGATCGCCTGAGCCGCCATCAGGTGAAGCAGTTCCGCCGTTTCGCGGCGCAGCGCCTGCCGTGCATCGAACGGCAGAGCCTGAACCGCATCGCTCGACGTCCAGGAATCGGAACCGAGCACGTCGTAGATCGCCAACGCCGCAGCACCTCGTTCGAGGCCGCGGCGGGACGAGCTACCGTCGGGAAAGAAGAGGGCGGCTTCGGCCTGCCGAGCGGCGACGCGGAAGCGATCGAGCTGCGCCAGCGAGCGGCGCTCCTGTCGCTCGATCTGCCAAGCGAAGCCGCCGACCAAGCTTGCCGTGACGGCGATCGTCGCGACCGCAACGAGCGTTCCGGTCGACTTCAACCGCGGATGGCGGCGAAAGAACTTGGCGGTTCCTTCGCGCCAGGATCGATCGTGGGCATGGCGCAGCGGTCGATGCGAGAGCTGACGACGTAGATCCTCGCGCAGTTCGTCGGCCGAGCGATATCGTCGATCGAGGTCGCTCTCGAGACAGCGGAGCACGATCGCTTCGGTGGCGGGCGAGACGGCGGGATTGAGGGTCGACGGAGGTGCGATCGGCCGACCGAAGATCGAGGCGGCTCGCTCGGGATCGGACGAGTCGGGGAGCTCGAAGGTTCGCGGCAGGACGCCGGTCAGCAACTGATACAGCACCACTCCCAAGGCGTGCAGATCGACCGCGCCGGTTAGCGTCACCTCCTCGCCCCGCATCGCCCGCAGTTGTTCGGGAGCCATGTACGGCAGCGTCCCGCCGACCGCCGAGCGACGGATCGGATCCCGCTCGCCCTCCCCCTCGGCCAGATTGAAGTCGAGCAGCATCGGCTGTCCGTCGTCGGTCAGCAGGATGTTGGCCGGCTTGATGTCCCGATGCAGGATCCCGCGGCGATGCGCATGCTGCAGTGCCTCGGCGAGCGAAGCCCCGATCCGGAGCACCGTCTCGACGTAACTCGTTCCGAGATCCGCGATCGTCGTGCCGATCGAATCGACCGCACGATAACCGGCGGCGGAGAGCAGGCTCTCGCGCCAACGTCGCGCGCGTCGGATCGCCTCCGCGAATCGACTTCCGTCGCTCTCGCCGATCGGATCGAACGGCGGGAGCGGCGAGAAGGAACCGTTCGTTGCGGCAGCATCGCTCGGCGGCACCGATGAGGCCGACTTCGACACGATGTCGGCGAGCGTCGCCGAACCGAGCAGCGGCATGCAGATGGCGAACAGTCCGTCGTCGTGATGGACCGAATGAACCGGGACGATGCCGGTGTGCTGCAGACGCGCCAATCGCTCCGATTCACGAAGCGGCATGTCGGTGATCTTCAGGACGACGGGGCGAGCCGCCAGTGACGACTGCAGCGCCAGGTAGACTCGGCTGAATGCGCCGTCACCCAGACGACCGACGAGTCGAAACCGTTCGAACACTCCCGACTGATCAAGTCGCGCCCAGCGCTCGCGCGGACCGGAGTGGCTCTCCGTCTCCCCGCGCCGGGTCGACGGTCGGCGAAGACGCACCGTCTCGAGCGGCGGTGCGACATCGGAACCGCGGACGATCCGATCGGAAGCCACGAGATTCGTCGCCGAATCGACAAGCGGCAGCGAAGCGTCGAGCGGCAGATCCGAACCGACGAGATCGAGCGGCGAGCGACGCTCCGAACCGGCCCCTTCGCCGCTCGGCCACTGCGAGACGTCGAGACCGAATCGTTCGGCATACTCCTGCGGAACGCATCGAACACCGGCGGCGTTCGACTGGCGATAGTCTTCGTACGCGACCTCCGCCATCAGCTCCGGTTCATGTCGGACCCACGGACAACCTTCGAGCAAGCCGGTCAGCACATCGCTCTCGCCTCGCGACCAGCGATGTTCGATCGTGATCCGCAGCAGTTCGGCCGCGACGCGTCGGAACGAACCGTCGTTCGAGTCCGGCAGAAAATCGCGGACGTCGACGCTCGGCAGCTGGCGCAGCGCCTCTTCGTACCGATCGACGTGTTCCCACACGATCGGATCGGGCAAGCGGTGGCGGATTGCCGGTCGGAACGACATGAGCTCGACTCTCGTGCCCGTAAGAAGATCGGCCTGTTCGGATGCGGTCGTCGAAGCGCAGAGCTGTAGGAACCGCGTCGTGATGAGGGAGGGTCGGACGTCAGGGAGCGAAGTACTCGCCGAGGACCGCGCGAAACTCGTGCAGGGCCCGTTCGACCGTACGGCGGCTGCGCTCGGACCGCCCGGCGATCTCGTCGATCGTGTAACCTTCCAGGCGAAGCATGACGATCCGTCGATGCGATTCGCCGAGCCCGCGACAGACTTCGTCGATCGTCACGAGCAGCTCGTGCAGACTTCGATCATCGTCACCGTCGGCGACCTGTTCCACCGGTTCGCCGCTCCGGCGGACGTCGCGACAGGCGGCCTGATGCTCCACCGCGCGAGCTCGTACCTTGCGAAGCGCGATGACGATCAGCAGGTTGAAGAGGTCCCCGGCTCGCGGCGCCTCGTAGCTCCCGGTCCGAGCCCGGCGAAAGAAGCTCCGGAAGGTCGACTGGACGATGTCCTCCGGATCGAACCGAGCGGAGAACATCGACGAGATGCGAGCCCGAGCCGCTCGGAGCAGGCGGGGAGAGTGGCGATCGACCAGCTCCTCGGCCGCACTCGCATCCCCTCGGGTAATCCGGAGCAGCAGGTCCGCATCGCCGCTGGCCGGACGAACCTCCGAACGGTCGTTATCGGGAGCGGCGGGACCGCTCAGGGGCGATGAGGAGCCGTTCGAGTCGTCAGGCATGGAATCGAGGTCCGAAACGGAGGCAATCGGAACAGGCGGGAGTGACGACGGGAGCCCCCGAAGACCGTTGCCGATCTCGGGGGCTCGACGCTCGTTCGGATCGGATCCCGAACCGGCCGGGGATGCCGCTCACGGGAAGATCTCGAACTCCTTGATCTCGATCTTTTCGCCGCCGAAGATGCCGCGGTCGGTCAGCGAGTCGACGCCGTCGCCCCCTTCGAAGACCGCATCGAACTCGGCCGAGACATCGGTAGCCTGCACCGAGTCCGCCCCGGCGTCGGTACCGACGTAGACATTCTTGCCGCTGACGATGTCCGTCAAGCTGACGAAATCGTTCTCGGTGCCGGTAAAGATCCCGAAATCCTCCATCACCGAGACGCTGGTGAGGGTCAGCCGATCGGCCCCTTCATCGGTCGTCGCCCAGAACGAGAAGCCGAGCAGGTCGGTCACCGTCACCGTGTCGGCTCCGAGGCCGAGTTCCAGCGAGGTGTCGAGGCCGACGGTGCAACGAGTCAGGGTGACCCGATCGTTCGCCGTGTCGCCGATCACGGTCAGCACCCCCATCACCGACGTGTCGGTCAGGGTCGCCTGCAGGACCCCTCCCTGCCCGTCGACATACAGATCCTGCCCCGTTTCCCAGCCGGCCAGCGAGACGGTGTCGGTGCCGAGTCCCCCTTCGATCGTCAGATTGACGCCGATCGAGCTCCCCGACGACCCGGTGCGGACGGTGTCGTTCCCGGCGCCGAGGTTCATGTAGAGATCGTTCGAGACGGCGAAGTTCGTGAAGGTGACGCTGTCGTTGCCGCCGGCCATGCGGATGTCGGCCTGCTGCAACGCGGCTCGACGAAAGACGACGCTGTCGCGGCCGTTGACCTTCGTCCCGTTCTGGCCGCGGATCGTCAGATCCAGGGCCGCATTCTGCGAGACGATGATCTGATTCCCGAGGTTGTCGCCGCGGACGATCAGCAGCGACCCTTCGATACGAGCCGAAACCTGATTGGCGGCAGCCGGAGCGGCCAGGCCGAGCGAAAGAGCGGCGGCTCCGCAGACGGCCCAAAGCGGACGGATGAAGCGAAACGACATGGCGATGGTTCTCGACCGGGAACGGAGTTCGGTGAAGACGCGCTGACGGCGTCGCAAGAGGAGGAGTCGCTGCGAGGCACCCGGCATTCCCGCCGACTCACTCCCTCTCCACCGATGAAATGGGCGCCCCGCCGGCGAACCCGCCAACCCGATTCGACTTTTTTTCCGATCGGCGCGGGCGAAGGGATTCGGACGGCCGAACGCCGTCGGCGGCGGAGCGGCGAAACGGTCCGTCGACACGACCGCTCACGATCGGTCACGTTTCGTCGGGAGACTCCAAGACGTGGCACCCGATCGCATGGTGCAGCCGATGGCATGGTGCAGCCGATGGCTTGACGCCGCCGACTGCGTAACGCGGCCGACTGCGTAACGCTGCCGAGCACATGGCGCAACCGACCGAAGGCTGGTCGGCGAACGCCGCTACGGAAAGACATCGAGAGGTGATCGTCGAGCCGATCGCCGATCGACGTCAGCTGCCGCGACCGAAGAGTTCGGTCGAGAAGTAGCGTTCCATCCGGTCCGGAAAGACCGTGACGACGCGGGCATCGGGGCCCAGTTCCCGAGCGATCGCCTTGGCCGCCTCGACGTTCAGCCCGCTGCTCGGGCCGACCGGGAAGCCGGCGGCGATCAACCGCCGCGCCGTGGCGATCGCGTCGTCGGCTCGCACCTCGATCGTTCTCAGCCGATCGAACTTCGCTTCGGCGAAGATCCGACTGAGCGCATCCGCGACTCCCGGAATGCGGCCGCTGAAGCTGCAGCATTCGGCGTCGAAACGATCCCCGGTATCGACGGGACGAGCGAGCACCGGCAGACAGCGACATCCCTGTTCGCGGAACCCCTGCCACATGCCGACCAACGTCCCTCCCGTACCGACTCCGCTGACGACCGCGTCGACCGCATGCCCCGGCATCTGGTCGAGGATCTCGCGCGCCGTCGTCAGTCGGTGCGCTTCGGCGTTGTCCGGATTGGCGAACTGTCGCGGCAGGAAGCCGCCGCATTCCGCCGCCAGGCGTTCCGTTTCGGCGATCGCGCCGCGGATCCCGCCCTCCTTCGGCGTCAGTCGCACTTCGCCGCCGAAGGCGCGAATGATCAACGTCCGTTCGTGGCTGACCCCCTCGGGCATCACCGCGACGAAACGGAGTCCCATCTGCGCACAGGCGAGCGCAAACGCGATGCTGGTCGAACCGCTCGACGCTTCGATGACCGTCGTGCCGGTGTTCAGTTCGCCGCGGCGCCACGCCTTGTCCAGGATGTAGCGGGCGATCCGATCCTTGGTCGAGCCGCTCGGGTTGAGGAACTCGAGCTTGCACCAGACGGTCACGTCGTCCTGCACGACCGGGACGAGCGGCGTCGGAGCGAGCTGCGCCGCGTAGCGCGGCACGCAGGGGGGAGTTCGGACCGGCGTCTCGTCCCCCGACAGAATCGGCGATTCGCCGCTCGGCGGCGTCGAGGGGGAACAGGTCGTGCCGGCGAGGGCCGACGAGCGGGAATCGGTCTCGAAGGAGAACATGCGGCTCGGGCTCCTGACGCCGGGGCTTCGCGAGGGGAGAGCAGCGACCTCGATCCCCCCGATCCAGCATCCTCCGCACTCCGGCGTTCGGCGTCCACCCCCCGCCGACGATCGACCGTCGCCTATAATCCGCTTCGGGTCGAGGATGACCCGTACGGTCCCATCGCCGCTCGCTGCAGCGGCTCGCGGAGGTCCTTCATGCTCGTGCCGATGCAACTGCTCCGGATCATCATCAGCGAACTGCTCGATCAGCAGACGATCGATCTCAAGGAGAAGGACGGCGATCGGACTCTCAGGATCTTCATCGGCCTGTTCGAGGCGACGAGCATCGAGCGGCGAGTGCGAGGTGTCGAGCGACCCCGCCCGCTGACGCACGACCTGATCGTCAACACGGTGACGGCGCTCGGAGCCGAACTGGACTGCGTCCTGATCGACGGGCTCAAGGAACACACCTACTTCGCCAAGCTCCGGCTGAAGCGGGACGGCGAGCCGATCGACGTCGATGCGCGCCCGTCCGATGCGATCGCGATCGCGGTGACGACCGATCCGCCGCTGCCGATCTGGGTCGAAGAGTCGGTGCTCGAAGGGAAGTCGGACGACTGACTGCGCCCGCGGTCGTCGGCAGCTTCGTTCACGCCGCCGGCAGTCCCCAGGCGGTCACCGTCAGTTCGCGGCGCCCGCCGCGGTCGCGATGCTCGCACAGATAGATCCCTTGCCACGTGCCGACGTGCAGGCGACCGTCGGCGATCGGCAGCGTCAGGGACGAGTCGGTGAGCGCGGTCTTGACGTGCGCCGGCATGTCGTCCGGCCCTTCGCACGTGTGGACGTAGGGCCAGGACTCCGGCGCCAGTTTGTCGAGCGCCATCGTCAGGTCGCGCCGCACGTCCGGATCGGCATTTTCGTTCAGCGTCAGCGACGCCGACGTGTGACGCAGAAAGACATGCAGCAGGCCGGTGTCGATCCGAGCGATCTCCGGCAGCGATGCGACGACCTGAGGGGTGATCAGGTGACAGCCGCGACGGAACTCGGTCAGACGGCACTCGGCGCGGAACATCAGCATGAGCGACCTCACTCGTGCGGTGGCGGACGGATGGACCTGACCGGCGCACGCGGCGCCGCTCGGGCCGAAAACGCGAAACGGCGGAGTCGCTCGAGTCGACTCCGCCGCTCCGTAGGTTTCCGATACGCGATACGATCGCCGGCGCCGTCAGACGCCGAGCGTCGTTCGCTGCGGACGATCAGCGATTGGTCGGAGCGAACGGCAGATTCGCCTGGCCGCGAGCGGCTCGCGCTCCGGACGGCGCCTGAGTCGTCCCTTCCAGGAAGTTGTCGATCTGCGCGGCTGCCATGATCTGCTGGAACTCGTTCTCCATCGCCAAGCGGAGCTTCTGTTCGCGAATGTACGAGGTGAGCTCCTCGCGGACGTCGTCCAGCTGCTGCACGACCGGCTGGGTCTGCCCCAGGCACTTGAGGATGATCCAGTTCGAGCCGACGTTGATCAGCCCCGAGATCTCGCCCGGCTGCATCCGGAACGCTTCGTCTTCNNGGGCGGCCGCCGAAGCGGGCGATCGGCGGCACGCGACCGTAGTTCGCCTTCGAGGCGGGTTCTTCGGAATACTGCGAGGCGAGCTGACCGAACGCCTCGTCGCTCGGATTCTCGGTCGCCATCTGCCAGACCCGATGCGCGACGCGCTGGTTCTGCATGACGATCGCCAGCACTTCGACGCGCGGTCCGTAGTTCGCCTCGAAGCCCTTCTGCAGATCCTCGTCGGTGACGGTGATCCCTTCCGACACGAGCTTCTTGAGCGCGACGCTCGGCCAGACCGCATCGCGGACATACAGATCGATGGTCGCCCCTTCGACTTCCAGGATCTGGGCGAGCCAGGTGTCGATGTCGGCGGTCCCGTCGGGCTTGACGAAGTTCTCGGCGAGCGCCGCCCGCTCGATCTCCTCCTGCAGATCCTGCTGACTCACTTCGAGCTTCCGAGCCTGCAGCTGCTGCATCAGGAGCATCCGATTGATCTCCCCTCGCAGCACGTCGACGCCGTAACGGGTGATGCATTCTTCGGCGAGCTGACGCATGCCGATCTGAGCCCCGTCGACGACCGCCGCCACGCCGGGCATCTGCTGCGCCAGCTGCGGATCGCTGTAGACGTTGACGATGTCGACTCGCGTCGTCAGCTCCTTCAGCAGCCGATCGGCCGACTCGTTCATCTTTTCCTGAGTCAGATGTTCGACGATCTTCGCTTCGGCCTGCTGGCGGATCTCGGGGGTGATGTCGAAGCCCGGGATCTGCTGCTCGCACTTGAGGATCAGGAACTGGTTGGCGATCTCGATCACGTCCGAGATCTCTCCCGGCTTCATCGCGAACGCGATCCCTTCGAGCGTCGGATCACCGACATGCTTGCGGATCGGCGGGACGAGGCCCATGACCGCGGCGAAGTTGCGATCCTTCGAGTATTCCTTGGCCAGACGCCCGAAGTCCTCGGGATTCGCCTTGGCGAGCGCCAGCACCTCGTCCGCCTGACCGCGATCCAGCAGCGAGATCATCCGGACCTGAACCTTCGGGCCGATCTCGGCCTCGAGCATCCGATCGATCTCCTCGCGCGTCACCGTGATGTCGCGCGACGCGATCTGACGAAGCGAGAGCTCCATCCAGATCATCTGGCGATAGCGATCGAGTTCGATGTTCCGCTCGTCGGCCAGCACCTTCAGGTACCGATCCTTCGGCAGATTGAACTTCGCCGCCGTCGTCTCGATCTCCTGCTCGATGTCCTGATCGGTGATGACGATCCCCAACCGCTGCGTCTCGTTGAAGATCAGCTGGCGATTGACGAGTCCCTCGAGCGCCTCGATTCCGTAGCGAGCCAGGCATTCGTTCGAGAGCTGTTCCCGATCGATCGTCTGGCCGTTGACGACGGCGAGGATCGAAATGACGTCGGTCGACTGAGCGGCGCCGGCAGTCGCCGAACCTCCGGCCCGAGCCGGCGGGGCAGGTTGCTGAGCGCCGAGCGGAGCGGACGCGACGAAACCGGCCCACGCGGTCGCGGCAAGGAACGAACCGAACAGCGGACCGCGCCGCAGCGCGCGACGGAAACTGGCCAGGACCGACATGAGGTGACTCCGTTCACCATTGGGAGCGAGAGATGATGTCTCGTGATGCGGAGGGTACGTCCGCTCGAAATTCGGGTCAAGACGAAACGCGTTCGGAGGATCGGCCGCAGGGGGCATCACCCACATCGGCCATCACTTGCATGGGCTCCCGAGGCTGATCCGCCGACGCGATCCTGGTTCAGCCGGCCGACAGGTCGACACAGACGATTTCCTTGTCGTTTCTGGCGAAGCAGCAACGATCCGCGAACGCGGGATGCGACCAGACGATGTTCCGGCCGCGAGCGAAGCCGGTCGGTTCGAGCAGCTGCATCCGGCCCAGCTCGTCGTACCCCTCGGGAGAGAGCTTCGCGAGAATCAGCGCCCCTTGGTCGTTGAACAGCCAGCACCGATCACCGGCGGGGACCAGAAAGGCGGTCGCGAAGAAGGCGGGCCGCTCGCCGGTCGGAGTCAGATCGCGCCAGACGAAGCTCCCGTCCGCGAGCTTCAGGCAACGGAGCTCGCCGTTCCCAGCGACTCCGTACAGATGCTCGCCCCGAACGATCGGCGTCGCCATCAGCGCGTTCAGGTCGTCGGCATGACGATCGTCATCGATCGCCGAACGCCACGCGATCGACGCTCGATCCGCCTGCCAATCGACTTCGATCGCCGCCGTTCCGTGATAGAAGTCGCTCACCAGGACTCGCGATTCGAGCACGATCGGCGTCGCGATCGTGACGACCGGTCGCGGAGGGGCCGGCTTGTCGGGAAACGGAACCGACCACCGCTCGGCGCCGCTGTCGGGATCCAGACATCGAACCGCCAGGTCGTGCCAGACGATCAGATGCNNCGCTCGACCAGCACCGGCGGCGCGTAGCCGATCTCTTCGGCCGTCACCCCTTTCCATCGCTCCTCGCCGGTCCGCTTGTCCAGACAGACGACCCCGCTCCCCTCGCCGCCGACCAGCACGAACAGTCGATCGCCGGCGATACGGGGGTGAGCCGAGAATCCCCAGACCATCGGCGGCACGCCGTACTCTTCGGCCAGTTGCCGCTGCCATTCGATCCGACCGGTCGCCGCCTCGAAGCAGATCAGGTCCCCCATCGCTCCGAGCGTGTAGACCTTGTCGCCGTCGACGAGCGGCGTCGTGCGAGGCCCTTCGGGGTACGAGATCCGATATTCGCGTTCGTAGGCGTGACGCCAGAGTTCCGCTCCGGTCGTCGCGTCGAGACAGCGGATTCGCTCGTTGCCGCGAGTCGCACCGCGCGGCGGCGCCTCGCCCCCTTCGACCGGCTCGGCCGGAATCCGGTCCATCACGAAGACCCGCCCTGCGGCGACCGCCGGTCCGGCATAGCCGATCCCCGCTTCGACGCGCCAACGGACCGGAGGATCGACCGCCGGCCACTCCTGCAACGTCCCGGTCTCGTGCCAGACGCCGTCATGTCGCGCCCCCATCCAGTGCGGCCAGTCTTCGGCGCCGACCTGGGGAACTCCGGCGATCAGCGAGCCGGTCAGCACGAGCGAGCCGAGCGCCAGGCGAAAACGGTTGACCATCGACGAGGACTCCGGCAAGTAGGGTTCGGATGCGTGGGCGGACGACGGCGATCGATACGGGGACTCGCGTCAGGTCAGCGACCTCGGGGCGCGTCGACGGGGCTCGGCCCACTACGGTGGCACGACCGAAGCTCAGCGGCTAGAGTCGCCCGTTCGTTCCCGCCGCTGTTGCCGCGGGCCGCTCGATCGCACTCCCACCGAATCGTCTCATGAACGTCTCGCGCCAGCGCTACGGCTCGCTCGATGCCGCCGTCGTCGATGCCAAGGTTACCGACGCCCCCATCGATCTTGTGGCGGTGCTGATGCACGGCTACGGAGCGCCGGGAGACGATCTGGTCCCGTTGGCCGACGAGCTGCTGCGCCGCTGGACCCCGCGCGGCAACGTTCGACTGATCTTTCCGGCCGCGCCATTGTCGCTCGCGTCGCTCGGGATGCCGGGGGGACGCGCCTGGTGGCATCTGAGCATCCAGTCGCTGCTGGACGCCTTCGCCGCCGGCGAGCATCACCGGCTGAAGGCGTTCGATCCGCCGGGGATCGACGAAGCTCGCGACGCGATCGATCGCGCCTGTGCCGCAGCGCTCGACGAAGCGGGGCTCGATCGCTCGCGTCTGGTGCTCGGCGGCTTTTCCCAAGGGGCGATGCTCGCGACCGAAACGGCGCTGCATCGCGGCGACGCCATCGGCGGGCTCGTGCTCTGGTCGGGAACGCTGATTCGCGAGTCGATCTGGCGCCCCGCCGCCGAGCGAGCGGCCAAGCTGCGGATCTATCAGTCCCACGGAAGCTACGATCCGATCCTGCCGTTCGTCACCGCGACCTGGCTCCGCGACCTGCTGACCGAGACGGGGCACGATCTGACCTTTGCGCCGTTCGCCGGACCGCACACGATCACCGCCGACGGTCTCGCCGGCCTCGGCACCCTGCTCGATCGAGCTCTCGAACGATCGTCCGCCTGAGCGCCCCTCAGCCGACCGAGCTGCTTGCGGGATCGATCACGGTGATGCGAACTGCCGAATCGACTTCGGTCCGCAGGACCGTCCCCGGCTTGGCCGCGCCGATCTTCAGTGTCGCCAGGCCGATACCGGTCTCCGCCCCGTCGATCGATACGCGACTGGTCAGTCGTCCGGCGGGAGCATCTCCGGCGAACAACTCCGCCGGCACGTCGATCGCTCCTCTTTCGATCCGAACCGGTGTGATCTTCCGATTGACGTGCCCGAGCGCGTCGATGCGAGCCACCGTTTCCTGGCCGAGATAACATCCCTTGACGAACGAGATCGCCGTTCGATCGCGGTCGAGCTCCTGCGCCAGATAGCCGGCATCGACATCGACGCCGAAGCGAGGCCAGCCTGCTTCGATTCTCGCGCGCTCGACGTCGCCGTCGCTCAGACGACCGTTCCCCGCCTGATCCCAGACACCGGTCAACGCGTCGATCGCGTCGCGCGTTCCGATCACGATCACCCCGTCGGCCCCGAATCGGCCGTCGCGGACGATCAGCAGCGCTTCGTCCTCCGACATCGCGATCATCGCAGCGCCGCTCGCGAGATCGGGGAGCGTCGCTGCCGTCGGCTCATTCCACCCCGAGCTCGACCGGATGAGCACGCCGATCCGGGCATCGCCGAGATCGGCGATCCGTACCTCTTCGCGAATGACGTAGCGGTCCAGGTGCGCCGCCAATCGCGCCCCCTGCCCCGCGTCTCCCAGGAACCACCACCGATCGGCGGTCCGCAGCACGATCCCGTGCGCCGTCAGCTTCCCCTTGGCGTCCAGGAACATCGCCTCACGCCCTCCCCCCGGCGCCACGGCGCGCAGGTCCTGCGTGCAGAACCGATGCAGGTGAGTTCCCGCATCGGCGCCGCTCAGTTCGACCAGCGTCAGCGGCGGCAGGAGGGCGAATCGGGCGTCGACGGGGAGCGAGGCAAGCCGGGGCGACATGGGAGATCCGATTCCGGACGATACGAAACGCCTCGCGAACTCGGGAGAGTCGGGGGCGGAGGACGAGTCACGACCAGCAGGTTAGCGAGCCGCTCGCCGATCGAACACTGCCGGTCTCCCGCCCGGCGGCGGAACGATGCGGCGGACGGAGGCGGCGGCGGACGGTGGCGGCGGTGACCGAGGAGGGGCGTTTTCGGAGCGGTTCGGCTTTACGACATCGACCGATTCTGGAAAGATCCCACCCCGCGAGTTTCCCGGTCTTGCCGGGAGATCGAAGCAGGAAAAGGAGTTCCCATGATTCGCGACGTCCGTCGAGAGTCCGCGCTGCTCGCCTGTGGTCTCGCCCTGTTCGGTTGGCTGCTGATCGCCGGATGCGGCGACAAGGCCGATCCCCAAGCGTGGCAGCGCGCCGACGGTCCTCCGCCGACTCCCGAGATTCTGGTCGAGGCGGTGCGCGCACGGTACGCCGAGTCGCCGGAGTATGCCGACAGCGGCATGCTCATCCTGAACTATTCGCTTCAGGGAACTCCTCAGGAAGAACGCCACCCCCTCTCGACCGTCTTCGATCGGGCTCGCGTCGCCGACCTGCAACGATTCGCGCTGCGGGCGCACTGGGAGACGGGGAAGCAGCAGATCGCCGTCTTCGATCCGAAGACCGGCAATCTCGGCGGCCAGGTCGTGGTGCGCGACGAGGTCGAGTTCGGTCAGCAGACGCGCTGGCCGAAGGACGAGATTCTGGAACACTTCGCGACCGGCAGCGCCGAGATCCCGCTCGCCGCCGGCACCGCTCCGTCGTGGCTCTCCTCGTTGCCTCTCGCGCTGGCGGCCGCCTCGCCCGAACAGCCGTGGCTCGTCGGCAAGCGCGAGCTGCTCGACGCCTCGTTCCTGGACGGTCACGAATGTTGGCGACTGCGCGTCGCGACTCCGGCCGGTCGCTGCGTCGTCTGGATCGATCGCCGCGAGCTGCTGGTGCGGCGCGTCGAGTTGCCGCCGACGCTGCTCGACGAGCCGCTGCTCCGGCGGAGCGGCGTCAGCGACCCGCGCCTGGTGCTCGACCTGA
>DMPQ01000320.1:0-15769 GCA_003455945.1 Planctomycetaceae bacterium | reverse complement strand
GGAGCAGCGAGCCTCAGGCGGAACGCCTCGCCTGGGCCCCTGCCGAGGGCTCGCGTCTGGTCCGTCACTTCGTTTCGCTCCCCGAGCCGTTCCCGTCCGAAACGATCGGCGGTCGACCGGCCGAGACGACGCTCGCGCGCGTCGACGGGACCGCTTATGCGACCGGCGAATGGGCCGACCGGCAGGTCGCGCTCTTCTGGTTCAGCAGCGATCCGGTCTGTCGCGCTCCGCTCGAAGAGTTCCTGGCGACCGCATNNAATCCGCGACCGGGACGCTCGCGATGGCGATCTGCACCGATCCGCCGTCCGACCTGCCGCGCGATGGTCTGACCGATCTTCTGCGACGCTGGAACGTTCCGGTCGATCGCGTGCTGCGCGACCCGCAGCAGGTCGGCAAGTCGATCTTCGACGTCTCGCTGCTGCCGACCGTGATCGTGCTCGGCAAGGATGGCCGCGTGCAGTACTTCGACGTGCTCGATCAGGGGCGACTGGGCGAGGATCTGGCGGCCGTGCTCCGCCGAGTCGCGGCGGGCGAGGAGATCGCGGCCGAGATGCGGGACGAGTATCGCGACTATCTGAAGCTCTTCGAGACGCAGTTGGTCGAGGCGGCTTACGATCGCGCCGCGGCATCGACGATGCGCAACGCGAGCTTCGCGCCGCAGCGTCTGCCGGAACTCTTCTCGCTCTCGCCGCGCGAGATGGTCGAAGGGCTGACCGCGCCGGGGAATCCGGGAGTCGTCGGTCTGTCGACCGGTTCGGACCTGGTCGTGCTCGACGGCTACCAGACCCTGGTCCGGATCGGAGCGGACGGCAAGGTCGGTGCGCGAATCGATCTGGGACGCGAGACGGCGGACAACTACACGCAGGTTCGCGGCTGTCGCGTCGGCGATCGGACCTGGTGGGCGGTCGGCTCGGTCCTCGGAACTCGGCTTAAGCTGATCGTCGACGATCAGGTCGTCGCGACGATCGATCGCCCGGCCGACTCGCCGATCCGCGACTGGGCGCTCGGCGATGCCGCGGCGGACGGTCGCGTCGATCTGTGGGTCGGACATTGGCAGAACGGCGGCCTCGTCCGCTTCGATCAGCAGGGGCGCGAACAGGCGCGGACCGACGTGATCCCCGCGATCGCGTCGCTCGCCTGGGCGACTCCCGGCCGCTCGCAGATGCCCGGGCTCTGGGCCACGTCGCGCGACGGCGGACTCTTCCGAGTCAGCGATGACCTGTCGCAGGTCGACGCGGTCAACATCGACAAGTGGCAGATCGCCCACGTCTTCGCCAGCGAAGGAACGGTCGAACAGGGTTCGCTCCTGACGCTCGCACTCGACGATCGCGGAGGCGTTCATGCCGTCGCGTTCGACACCGCCTGGCGCGAACGCTGGTCGGTCCGACTGAGTCACGAGGTCTTCCGCGATCAGGTGCAGTTCGTCCGCCACGGCGAGATCGACGGCGTCGGCCTGTGGGCGATCGCTCGTCCCGACGGCTCGATCCACCTGATCGACGAGAGCGGCGATCGGAAGGACCGGTTCCAGCTCGGCGCTACCCTGACCGGCATGGCCTTCGCGCGATCCGATAACCGGACCTCGCTGTGGGTCTCGACCGCCGAGGGACTTCGCCGCTGGGATACCGGCCGGACCGCCGTTCAGGCTCGCAATCCGGCTCAGGGGGACGATCGAGGGACGTCGCGCTGAGCGTTGGGGAGCGGTCGAGAAACGGTGCCTCCGAAACGGTCGAGCGGGCCACCGTGCCGCGTCTCGACGCGACCCAGCGACGGGAGGCGGAGACGACTAGAGTTCGACGCGGCGCATCGATTCGATCAACTCGTCGACGGCGCCGAGAATCGCCGTCAGACGCCCGTCGACCCGACAGGCATGCTCCAGCGCGTCGGCCAGCCGAGTCAGCGGATCGAAGCCGTACGAGCCGGCCGAGCCCTTGATCTGATGAGCCAGCACGCCCAGCCGATCCCAGTCGCGCCGCGTCACGCAATCGGTCAGACTGCCGATCCGCTGTGGCATCTCGTCGACGTACATCGCCACCAACTCGAGGAAGTCCGGTTCTTCCAGCTTCGACGAGCGGATCGGAGCGGTGGGAGGGCCCGTATCGACTGGGAGCATCGACGGAGTTCCTGGACGGTCGCGGCCGCCGAGCGGGGCCGGACGGGCAGTTGCGGAATGCCGAGGGGTTGCGTGGCCCCGCAGACGACCGAACCATAGAATGCCTTCCCGACCCCGGCGCGACGGCACGGACCGACGCGACGCCGGAAGCGGTCGGCTGTGCAGGTGATGATGATCGGGAGATCGATGACGAACGGGGCGCGAGCAGGAAGCGGTGGGGAATCGAGTCCCGGCGAAGTCTGGGGAGAGCTTCCCCGCTTTCGCCCGCACCCTTGGGTCCGAGGCGGACACGCCCAGACGATTCTCGGTTCCTATTGGCCGGCCCCTCCGCTGCCGGCCGTTCACGAATCGATCTCGATTCGGACGGCGGACGGCGACCGGCTCCACGTTCATCACGACCGTCCGGTCGGCGGTCACGGTACGGGGCGAGCCGCGTTGTTGCTGCACGGGCTCGGCGGCTGTCACCGCTCGCGTTACGTCGCCCGTCTGGCCGCTCGCTTGGCGACGCGCGGTTGGGACGTCTATCGGATGGACATGCGAGGCTGCGGCGACGGCGCCCTCACGGCGCGAGGGCACACGCATGCCGGACGCTGGACCGATCTGGCCGAGGTGATCGAGGGGCTGGAGGCTCGCGACCCGTCGCTCCCGAAACTGTCGCTCGTCGGCTTCTCGATGGGAGGGAACCAGCTGCTGAAGCTGCTGGGTTGTTGGAGTCGGACGGCGGAGCGAGTCGAGCGCGGGATCGCCATCGCGCCGCCGCTGAAGTTGGCCCTCTGTGCCGATCAACTCGATCGGGGACTCAATCGGATCTACGACTGGTCGTTCGTCCGCAATCTGAAGCGGATGGTCCAGCGGCGGCGCAACGTCCCCGGGTTTCTCGCTTCCGATCGTTGGCAGTTGCCCGATCGGTTGCGCCGTTTCGATTCGCAATGGACCGCGCCGATCAACGGCTATCGGGATGTCGACGACTACTACGACCGAGCCAGCGCGGTGCATGAGCTCGGACGGATTCCGGTGCCGACGCTGATCGTCGCGGCCGACGACGATCCGATCGTTCCGGCAGCGACGTTCGACGGACTTCCCGCCGCTCGGCACGTGCGAGTCCTGCTGACCGATGGAGGCGGGCACCTGGGGTATGTCGGCGCCGACGCGTCACAGCGCCACTGGCTCGATCATCGCCTGGTCGAGCAGCTCGAAGCGCCCCTTACCGAATCCCGACCGGTCGACGTGCCGCACGGCGAGAGGACTCGCACGACGAGCAGTGCTTCGGCATCGCTCGTCGCCGAAGGCCATGCGATCGATGGGCTCGAAGCCGAGCGACATCCGTTCGTCGGTTCGCGGGAGAGTCTGGCATGAACCGACGTTCGACGGACGCCGTCGCGCTCTGTGCGCGAGTCGGATCGGACCGAGGGACTTGGGAACCGGTCGACCTTCCCGACGCTCCGGGGTCGGGCGAGGTGCTGTGCGAGACGATCGAACTCGGCATCTGCGGCACCGATCGAGATATCCTGGCGTCGCGCGCTCCGTGGGTCGCCCCCGGCACGGATCGACTGGTGCTCGGTCACGAATGTCGTGCGCGGATCGTCGCGGTTGGCGACGGCGTCGCCGAATCGCTCGTCGGCACCGAGGTGGTGCCGCTCGTCCGCCGCTCGCTCGACCCGCGTGTCGAGCGTCCTGATCTGTTGCCTCCGGGGCGCTACATCGAGCGAGGCATCTATCGCGCCGACGGTTTCGGCGTCCGCCGTTGGCTCGATCGGCCCGAGCATCTGTTGCCGATTCCCGTCGGGATCGAAGCGGTCGCGGTCTTCACCGAACCGCAGTCGATCGCCGAGAAGGGGATTCACGAGGCGGCGGCGATCCACGCGGGACGCGCCCCCGAGCGGAGCTACGAACGGGTTCCGCCTCGCGTCCTCGTGACCGGGCAAGGTCCGATCGCTTTCGCTGCCGTCATCGCGGCGCTGGCCCGAGGCTGGCCGACGACGATGGTCGGGCGCGACTCCCCCGATACGTCGCGCAGTCGGCTGGCGATCGATCTGGGAGCCGATTACCACGACTGGAGTCGCCTTCCCCTTCCCGACGGCGAGTTCGACGAGTCGGTGGAAGAGGTCGGGTTCGACCTGGTGCTCGAGGCGACCGGATCGGACGAGGCGATGGTGCGAGCCGCGGGACGGATGCGTGCCCTCGGCGTGCTCGCGTGGCTCGGCTGCGAACGGACTCCCGAGCCGCGGTCGCTCCCCTGGTCCGCGCTGATGCGCGATGCGATCCTGCGCAATCACCTGTTCGTCGGCATCGTCAATTCGGCGCAGCGCGACTTTCGCGCCGCCTTCCGGAATCTCGGCTGGTTCCTCGAGCAAGGAATCGCCCCGGAACGACTGATCACGCATCGCCTGTCGATCGACCGATCGCTGTCGCATCTGCACGGGCGGACGGGGCAGGCGATCAAGTCGATCATCGAGTTCGATCGCTGAACGACGATCCGACCGCCGCGCGTTGCCGCGACGCGGAAGATCGAGTCGCTGATGCGAGAGCCTACGACCGAAGAGGATCGAGCCGGACGATGCCGTCGGAAACGATGCAGTCGGAAGCGCCGGACGAGGACCCCGAGTATCTGACTCGCCAGCTCGTGACCTATCTGGGCAACAAGCGCGCGCTGCTCGGACCGATCGGCGAAGGGGTCCGGCGAATTCGCGAGCGACTCGGCGGCCGGCGATTGTCCGCCTTCGACCCGTTCACCGGCTCGGGAGTCGTGGCTCGATTCCTGAAGCGACATGCCGATCGGCTGATCGTCAACGACCTGGAACCGTACGCCGGCGTGATCGCGCGCTGCTTCCTGTCGAATCGGGACGAGGTCGATCGCGTCGAACTCGAGCGGACGATCGAGCGAATTCGTCGGCGATGCGACGAACGACCGTTCGGTCCGGGGATCTTCGAGCGTCATTATGCGCCGATCGACCCCCAGGCGATCCGCGCCGACGAGCGGGTCTTCTATACCCCCGAGAACGCGCGACGTCTGGACGACTATCGCCGGGCGCTCGACGAGTGCGATCGGCGCACGCGCGAACTCCTGCTCGGTCCGCTGCTCAGTCGCGCGTCGATTCACGCGAATACCGCCGGCGTCTTCAAGGGGTTCTACAAGGATCGGCGGACCGGCGTCGGGCGGTTCGGCGGGAGCGGTCAGGATGCTCTCTCGCGGATCCTGGCGCCGATCGTGCTCGAACCGCCGGTGCTCAGTCGATTCGACAGTCGCGTGACGGTGCTCGAAGGGGATGCGAATCGAGCCGCTCGTGAGATCCCGGAGGTCGACCTCTGCTACGTCGATCCTCCGTACAACCAGCACCCGTACGGCTCCAACTACTTCATGCTCGACCTGCTGGTCGACTATCGCGAACCGCAGCGGATGAGCCGCGTCTCGGGCATTCCGGCCGATTGGCGGCGCTCGGAGTACAACGTCCGGAGTCGTTCGCTGCCGCTGCTCGAAGAGCTCTTCGGTAGCGTTCCCGCTCGCTTCCTGCTCGTGAGCTTCAGCGACGAGGGGTTCGTCGCTCCCGAGACGATGCGTCGATTGCTCGAGAAGTTCGGTTCGGTCGAGCGGTTCGAGGTGCGGTACAACGCGTTTCGCGGCAGTCGCAACTTCGACCATCGACCGCTGCACGTCACCGAACAGCTCTTTCTGGTCGAGCGACGATGAGCGACGACTCTCGGCGGTCGCCGGATCGCTTGCATCACGGCGACGCGACCGCTCGAATCGACGCTCCCGCTATCTCGCCTCGCTTCGGAGACCTGCTGATGAACGCACTCGAAGATCGCTCGAGGATCGCTTGTCGGACACACCGCGAACGAATGCCGCCACGCGCCGAACGAAGCGTCCGCATCGGGCTCTGTCTGATGGTCGCGTGGTCGCTGACGAACGCGTTCGGAGAGGGGAACGTCGGAGCGGACGAGCCGCACGTCTGGCCGCTGGAGCGACTGAATCAGGCTCCCGAGTTCCGCTGGATCGACGATCGCTCTCCCGTCCGTTCGCTCGCGTACGGCAACGAACCGTTTCGAGGCGAGCCGACCGAGGTCTTCGCGTTCTATGCCACGCCGGGGACGCTGGCGGGAGATCCTTCGCTCGATCGCGATCTTCCGGCGGTCGTGCTGGTCCACGGCGGCGGCGGCACCGCATTCGAGGAGTGGGCGCGGTTGTGGGCCGAGCGAGGCTACGCGGCGATCGCCATGGACCTGGCAGGAGCGCGCCCGATCACGGGACGGAATCCGCATGAGGCGTCGTCGCGCGAGCCGATGGAGCATGCCGGACCGGGACAGGGGGATGACGAGAAGTTCGGCGTGATCGATCTGCCGCTCGACCAGCGCTGGACCTACCACGCGGTCGCCGCGATCATTCGCGCCCACTCGCTCGTTCGTAGCTTTCCCGAAATCGATCGGTCGCGGACGGCGGTGACCGGCATCAGCTGGGGTGGCTACCTGACCTGCATCGTCGCCGGAGTCGACGATCGGTTCGCCGCGGCGGTGCCGGTCTACGGCTGCGGCTTTCTTGGCGACAACAGCGCCTGGTTGGGGCAGTTCGCGCGGATGAACGAAACACAGCGCGAGCGGTGGCTGAGTCACTGGGACCCGAGCGTCCATCTTCCTCGCGTCTCGATGCCGATCCTGTTCGTCAACGGCACGAACGACGGCGCCTATCCGCTCGACAGCTACGTCCGATCGTACGACCTCGTGCCGGGCGAGAAGCGGATCTGCGTCACGGTCAACATGCCTCACAGCCATCCGGCCGGCTGGGCACCGGTCGAGATCGGACGGTTCATCGATCAGGTCCTCCTCGGCAAGCGACCGCTCGTCCATCTGGACCGACCGACGGCCGAGAACGATCGATGGAGTTGCCGAGTCGTCGGACCGACCGAGGCGGCGTCCGCTCAGCTTCACTGGACCGGCGTCTCCGATGCGCCGATCAATCGGCGCGAATGGCAGACGCGCGACGTCGCGGTCGTCGACGGCCGCCTGGACATCGGCTCGCTCCCGGCCGATGCCGTCATCTGGTTCGTTACCGCGCGAGACGATTCCGGAGCGGTCGTCAGCTCGACGCTCTTCGGCATCGATGGCGTGACCGATTGAGTCGCGTCGACGACGCGGACCGACGACGTGCGATACCGCGCCGACGGTGGAAAGAGGAGCGGCGAACGGGAGCCGCGATGATCAGACCCAGCCGAGGGCGCGACAGACGATTCCCGCTCCGGCTCCGGAAAGCAACGTTACCGCCAGACCGCGGCGGGCGACGAACGTCAGCACGACCGCCAGCAGCGTGATCAGAACCGCGGCGGGACGGAGCGTGGTCGGATCGGGAACGAGAATTCCGAGTCCGGTCATTCCTTCGCGTTCCACCGTGCCGAACCAGGTGTGCAGCGCGAACCAGGCGATCAGATTGGCCATCACGCCCAGGACCGATGCCGAGATGCCGGCGAGGGCGCCGCTGAGCGATCTCAGACGCCGAAGCCGTTCGACGAACCGCGCACCGAGGAAGACGAACAGGAAGCAAGGGACGAAGGTCACCCAGACGGCAACCGTGGCACCGATCGTCCCGGAGAGGATCGGATCGAGCTCGCCGCTCATTCGCCACGCGCCGACGAAGGCGACGAACTGCACGACCATCACCAGCGGACCGGGTGTCGTTTCGCCGAGACTCAGGCCGTCGAGCATCTCGCCGGGCCGGAGCCAGCCGAATCGCTCCACGCTCTGCTGACCGACATAGGTCAGCACCGAGTAGGCGCCGCCGAAGGTGATCAGCGCGGTCCGACTGAAGAAGAGCCCCTGCGAGACGAAGACGCTGTCGGGACCGAACACGATCGCCAGCAGCCCGAGCGGCGCGAACCAGAGCGTCAGGCCGATCGCCAGCGTCAGCGTCAGGCGAGTCGCGATCCTCGCCCCTGAATTTCGCGTGCCGTCGATCGCCGTGAAACGATGCGATCGGTCCGATTCGGCGGCGTCTTCTTCCGCCGAGACCGGTCTCAGACGCACCGTGCCGAAGATCGCGCCGATCAGTAGGATGATCGGAAAGGGGACCGAGAAGACGAACATCGCGACGAACGAGGCGATCGCCATCACCACCGACTCGCGCCGCGCCAGCAGGCGTCCGCCGAGTCGTCCTGCTGCCTGAAGCACGATCGCCAACACGGCCGGCTTGAGTCCGAACAGGATGCCCTGGACCAACGTCACGTCGGGATAGCGGACATACAGGATGCTCGCGACGAGCATCGCGACGAAGCCCGGCAGGATGAACAGAATCCCGGCGATCAGTCCGCCGCGCACGCCGTGCAGCAACCAGCCGATGTACGTCGCCAACTGCTGCGCTTCGGGGCCCGGCAGCAGCATGCAGTAGTTGAGCGCATGGACGAATCGCCTTTCGTCGAGCCAGCGGCGCTCGTCGACGATGATCCGATGCATCACCGCGATCTGGCCCGCCGGTCCGCCGAAACTGGACGCTGCGACGCGCATCCAGACGCCGGTCGCCTCGCGAAGCGTCGGAGGCAATGGCGTGTCGATCGCGTCGGTGCGGTCGGCAGACACGCCCTCGGCAACGTCATCGGTCGCGAGCCGCTCGACGTCATCTCCCGAGAGCGAGGTCGCTCGGATAGACGCCGCTCCTTCGTCGTGCGAATCGTTCACTCGCGCTTCCGATCGTCGATCTGGATGATGATCGTCTGAGGCTCGACGAACTCCATCGGAAACGAATTGCCCAGCATGCGGGCGGTCACTTCCCCGTGGACCTCGAATCGCTCGACCACTTCACGCACCTGTTCCTTCGCGGTGTCGTAGTCGATCTGGCCTTCGGCCAACCGAGGCGTCAGTCGAGCAGCGACGATCTCGAATGGGAGCCCCGTCGAGCTTTCCGCTTCGGGCGCCTCGTAGGTCATGGCGTGCCGATACTCGAATCGTCGCAACGTACCGTCTCGGCCGCGCGGAGCAAAGGTCGTCATCCCCCACCAGCGCCCCAGCGGACCGAAGTCGTGCGTCATCTGGCGTTCGAACGGGCGGTTCGCCTGCTCGCCGTCCGGAGGGCGGAAGAACGTGAGAGTCGCGAGTTCCTTCCAACCGTCCTCGTCGAGGACCGTCGTCACCATCGCGGCAGGGTTTCCGTCGACCGTGAACGAGTCGGACTCGAGTTCGCCTCGCGGACCGCTGCGCCAGTCGATCACTTCGCCGTAGCGGTTGATCCGATAGCCGAACTGCCAGCCGACGAGTTTCGCCAAGGCACGCTCCAGCGACGCACGCGAAAGTTCGTCCGCGTTCAGCACGCGCGCTTCGCGAACCACCTGTTCGATCTCGCGATAGCCGTCGACGTCCGGCGGAAAGACCTTCAGCTCCGATTCGATCAGATAATGCAGCTCCTGAATCAGCGGATTGTCGAGGACGACGTAGCGAGGCATCCGCTGGAACTGCACCGACTGATGGAGCGTCGTCGGTTCGCCGCGCGGCGACGCCGGCGCAACGGGCGGGAGCGGGGCGTCGATCGGCGCAGCTTCGTCCGTATCGTGTGTCGAGTTCGTCTCGGTCGAATCGTCGCGCGAGTCGGTCATCGCCGCGTCGGTGAGAGGTCTGTCGTCGGACGAACCGTCGATCGGCGTCGTTGCGACCTCGTTGTCGCGCTCGGACGACGATTCGTTCGCGCCGCGATCCGTCGGCGAAAGAGCCGTTGTCTCCGATGCGGGCGACAGCGCACGGTCCGTGAGAGCCGAGCCGGCTTCGCGCGTCTGGATCCGCTCGACCGGTCGAGCCGAGGCGAGTTCGTCGGGGTCCGGCGTACGATCGGTGCGCTCGGTATCGGACAACCTTCCGATCAGGATGCCGATGACCAGCAGCAACAAGCCGATCGTCCCGAGCAGCGCGACATTCAGCGGCGTGACCCCGGACGCAGTCCTGACCGATGGCTTCCGCGTCTCGGCTTTCGCTTGCCTCCCTTCGCCGACTCGCGGCGGCTCGGCGAACGAGACCGGCGTCGAGGAGCGATTCTGGACCGGCGGGGGAGTCGGAAGCGGGCGTGAAGTGCCGCGAACTCCTGCTGCTTGCGCCTTGTCGGTTCCTCGATCGACCGGTGGCCAATCGGCGAGCGAACGCCACGAGTCATGATCGGCTCGTCGGAACTCGTCGTCGGCGTCCAGGCGTCCGTCAGCGAGCGCCCGCTCGATCTTGCCCCTCGCGTGCGGGCCGCTCTCCTTGCCGCGCCGTCGCACGAAGTATCGAATGTCGGAAGTGGATCGAAGGTCGTCCGGCATGGCTCGTTCCCCGAGACGCGTTGACCGAGTCGTTCGATCCCGATGCGATGACGCCGCTTGGCCGAGTCCTGCGCCTCGACCGCGAGCGACGCGAAACCACGAACGGCATTCTAGACGACGGGATGCGGCATCGGCTCGATCGATGCCGAGCCCGTTCGATCGAAGGAGAACGGTGATGAGCGACGAACGTTCCGAACAGGTCCTGGCAGACCGATTGGTCGAGCGAGTCCGAGACAAGTACGGCGCGGCGGCCCTCGGCGGACTGTCGAGCGACCAGCCGGGAGTCCGCGCGGTCGCCGAAGCGTTCGGCTATTCGGCGGAAGAACTGGCGGCGATTCCGGCCGAGGCGAATCTGGGACTATCGTGCGGCAATCCGACCGCGACCGCGAATCTTCGGGCCGGCGAAGTGGTGGTCGACCTCGGTTGCGGCGGCGGGATCGACGTGCTCCTGGCGGCTCGCAAGGTCGGACCGCGCGGTCGGGCGATCGGGATCGACATGACGCCGTCGATGATCTCGCTCGCGCGCCGCAATGCGGCGAACGCCTACGGCGGCATCGCCCCTCCCTGGATCGAGTTTCACGCCGCGACGATCGATCGCCTGCCGCTGGCCGATGCCTCGGTCGACTGCGTCATCAGCAATTGCGTGATCAACCTGGCTCCCGACAAGCCGGCGGTCTTTCGAGAGATCGCTCGCGTGCTCAAGCCGGGCGGGCGCGTCGCGCTCAGCGACATCGCGCTCCGCAAGCCGCTCCCCGACGAACTGGCTCGCGACGTCTCGGCCTATGTCGGATGCATTGCCGGAGCGATTCCGATCGAGGCGTATCGCCAGGGATTGATCGAAGCCGGTTTCGCTGATGTGGCGGTGATCGATTCGGGGGCCGACCTGAACGCCTACGCGAAGGTCGAGAACCAGGCCGGATGCTGCTCGCCGTCGATGGGAACCGATTCTTCGGCGTCAGGCTGCTGCTCAGGGGGCGAACCGGTCGACGAAAGCGTCCATGCCCGGCTGACCGACCTGCTCACTCGTTACGACGTCAACGACTATGCGGTGAGCGTGAAGGTCTTCGCGATCAGGCCGGGCGGATCGGGGGGGGATTCCTGACGTCGGTCCGATCGTGGACTGGCATCGCGCGGCGCTGTCGACCATGCTGCAGACAGGATGGATTCGCGAGCGGCCGAAAGGTCGTCGAAGCGAGAGCCGATCGAAACGTCCGTAGCACGCGGTCCGACGAGACGAGATGGGGGCGGGGCGGTGACGAGTCAGCACCACGGGTTCGAACCGAGGCGTCCCTGCCGCATCGAACTGAAGGACGTGTCGGTTCGGTACGGAACCAAACGTGCCATCCGAGACGTCTCGTTCGTCGCACCGGCCGGTCGCATCACCGCCGTCATCGGACCCTCCGGCAGCGGTCGCTCGACGCTCCTCTCCGCCACCAATCGTCTGACCGATGCGGTCGGACGGTGCCGGACCGGAGGGGCGGTCCTGATCGACGACGTCGACGTGCTGCAGACCGAAGTCGATCTCGGTCGTCTTCGCGGACGCATCGGCCTGGTCGTCCGCCGACCGGCTCCGGTCGGCGTCACCGTCCGTCGCTATCTGGAACTGGCGCTTCGCGAGCACGATGTCGTCGAGGCGGAAGCGGTTCGGCGTCGAATCGCCGATGCGCTTCGGCTGACCGATCTTTCCGTGGAACTCCGCGATCGCCTCGATCGACCGGTTTCCGAGCTGTCGCCTGCCGCGCTGCTGCTGCTCGCTCTCTCGCGAGCGTTGGTCGCCGAACCGGCGGCGCTGCTGATCGACGAGCCGACGCTCGGAATCGATCGAGCCGGGACCGAGAGGATCGAGCGAGTGCTGACCGCACTGGCCGGTTCGATGACGATCATTCTCGCCCCCCACGATCCGGCTCAGGCCAAGCGGATCGCCGATCGAGTCGTGCTGCTCTGGCCGGTCGACGGCGTCGGCTGCGTGATGGACGAAGCCGACACGCACGAGTTCTTCGCCAAGTCGCGCCAAGCCGAAACCGCTGCGTTCGTCAGCGGCGGCGCCGGCTGATCAGTGCGATGCCTGCGTCGCAACGGTTGGTCGTAGTGCGACCGCCCTCGGTCGCAGCATTTTGCCGGGAGAACACGGGGATCCCGGCGCTTCGCTTCGGGCTGGTTGGGTCGTTGAAGAGTGCGCACCGTGCGTGGCCCCGGCTCGTCCNNAGGGAGGCTGCCCGAAATTTCGGTGCGGATCTCGGTGACGAACCGCAGCGTCGCGCCGGCGTCGTCGTCGGCCGGCTCGTCGTCTTCTTCGTCATCCTCGTCGTCGAAGTCTTCGTCCAGTTCCTCCGCTTCGCCGTCGGCCGCTCGGTCCCCCGGTTCGTTTCCGTGGCCGGTGTAGCCGATCATCACTTCCTGCACGCCGAGCTTCTCGATCGCGTCGAGCATCTGTTCGAACGCTTCGAGCGGTGCCGAGCCGAGATCGACGGTCAGGATCGTCGACTGTTCGTCCTCGATCGGATCGGACAGGAAATGGACGGCACCCAGCGGGCCGTCGTCGTCCGCCTCATCTTCCTCTTCCCGGAACCACGCCATGAACCAGTTCTTGAGCGGCGTCCAGTCGTAGGCGGGGCCCTTGGGGAGAACGATCGAGGCCGAGTCCCAGGGGAACGGCAACAGCTGCACGGCCATCGAATCGCCCCAGGCGAACTCGACCGGTTCGAAGTCGTACATCTCGTCGATCTCGACGTTCCCGAGCGACTCGATCTCGCCGCCGCGCAGGATCGCCAGGTCGACTCGGACCGGCAACCCCAGACTCCCTTCGGGAACCGATTCTCCGTCGTCGTCGCGCAGCGCGGGTTCGCGAATGATCTCGACGTCGTCCTCGGCCTGCTGAGCCAACAGCTCGGCGGTGACCGATTCCAGATAGAGATTCCGGATATCTTCCAGCAATTCCTCGAGACCCATCCCGCGACTCCTGTTTCGATCGAGACGCGCGGCCGCGCCGCCCGCAACGCGACAGATTATCGGGTCCCCCTGCCGGTGCCTATGGGCGACGAGGCGATTCGCGGCGCCGCACCACCGCCCGATCGACTCGCGACGATCCGCTTGCCGGAGCGACGCGTCCGACGGCTAGACTGATCCGGCGACGTCGAACGAATCGCGCCGCGAAGACGGCCTGATCGACCGCTTCGTGGCCGATCGAGTCATGCCCGGTCGGTATCTCGGTGAGGGACGATCATGAGACCGATGACTGAAGGCTTCCGAAGCGATCGCTTCGAGGCGACGCGATCGGGTCGTCGCCCGCGGTTCATCCCGATCGGATCGCGACCGAGTCGCTTCCTGCTCGCGTCGGCTCCCCTCCTGCTCGCCTCCCTAATGTTCGCCGCCGTCGCAACGGCTCGGCAAGACGACGCGACGACTGATGCCGCCGCGGACCGCGAACGATTCGCGACGCGGATCATCCCGTTCCTGAGCACGCACTGTCTCGAGTGCCATTCCGGATCGACGCTCGAAGGAGGACTCGACCTGTCGCGGCGCGATCGAGCCGAAGCGGGAGGAGATTCGGGGCCCGCAATCGTTCCGGGAGATGTCGACGGATCCCAAGCGTGGCAGCGGATCGTCGACGGTTCGATGCCGCACGATCGCCCGGCACCGCTCGATGCGGAGGCAGCGGAGTTCGAACGTTGGATCCGCGACGGCGCCGTTTGGGATCGCGACGCGATCGATGCGCGCGAGATCACGACCGATCGACGAGCCGGTCTGGACTGGTGGTCGTTGATTCCGCCGGTCGACACCCCGCCGATCGATCCGACCGGCGATCCGACTCGTCGCAACGAGATCGATGCCTATCTGGCCGATCGACTGCTTCCGCTGCAGCTGACACCGAACGACGAGGCGTCGCGCCGCACGCTGATCCGCCGACTGGCGTTCGATCTGACGGGATTGCCGCCCGAACCGGACGAGGTCGATCGTTTCGAGAACGATCCCGCTCCCGACGCCTACGAGCGTCTGGTCGATCGGCTGCTCGCTTCGCCCGACTTCGGCGAACGCTGGGCGCGGCACTGGATGGACGTGATCCGATTCGGGGAGAGTCAGGGGTTCGAGCGGAATCGGATCCGCGACTCGGCCTGGCGTTACCGCGACTGGATCGTCTCGGCCTTCAACCGCGATCTTCCGTACGACGAGTTCGTCAAGCTGCAGTTGGCCGGAGACGTCCTGCGTCCGGGGACCTACGACGGGGTGGTCGCGACCGGTTTTCACGTCTGTGGCACCTGGGATCAGGTGGCTCACGTCGAAGGTTCCGGCGCGATGCGGCTGGCGGCGCGTCAGGACCATCTCGAGGATCTGATCGGTACCTACGGCCAGGCGTTTCTGGGGCTGACGCTGCAATGCGCCCGCTGCCACGACCACAAATTCGATCCGATCGAACAGCGGGATTACTTCCGGACAGCTGCGGTGCTGGACGGCGTTCATCAGCGCGAGCCCGAAGCGAGCGGCCTGAAGCTGACGTCGGCCGATGCGGTCGGAGCGGCGGCAGCGAGCGACGAACCGTACGACGGTCCGCTGCACGTGCCGCATTTCGCGGAACCGGGCGAGGTGCGATTGCTGCGGCGCGGTCAGGCGAATCAACCGCTCGATCCGGTCGAGCCGGCGACGATCGATGCGGTGCGCATCGGCGAACTCGCCTCGATCCCGCTCGCCGGAAGCGACGCCGAGCGTCGGCGGGCTTTGGCCGAATGGACCGTCGACCCGCGTCATCCGCTGACGCCGCGCGTCATCGCCAATCGACTGTGGCAGCATCATTTCGGGACCGGGATCGTCGATACGCCGAGCGACTTCGGATTCTCGGGTGGAAGACCGAGTCATCCGGAACTGCTCGACCATCTGGCGTTGCGGCTGATCGAGTCGGACTGGAGTCTGAAGCAACTGCATCGCCACATCGTCACGAGCGCCGCCTATCGCCGCTCGTCCGAACGCCATCCGCAAGGGGACGAGATCGACGCGGCGGTCCGGATGCGGTTCCGAGCGAACTTGCGTCAGCTCGAAGGAGAAGCGGTTCGCGATGCGATGCTCGCCTGTGCGGGCGTGCTCGTTCGACGCCTGGGTGGCCCGAGCTACGAGGATGTCGTCGTCGAGCGGAAACAGAATCACGAGTTCACGGTACCGACCGACGAGTTCTCCGCCGCGACCTGCCGGCGCACGATCTATCGATTGTGGGCGCGAAGCGGCGCGGAGCCGCTGCTGCAGAGTCTGGACTGTCCCGATCCGAGCGTCGCCGTGGCGCGCCGCCCCGGGACGATCACGCCGATCCAGGCGCTGGGGCTGCAGAACGGTCCGTTGGCGCGACACTGCGCCGCCGAGTTCGCGAAGCGCGTCGTCGCATCGGCCGGGCCGGATCGAGCCGCAC
>DMPQ01000325.1 GCA_003455945.1 Planctomycetaceae bacterium | reverse complement strand
ATCTCGTCATGCCTCCGGCAAGCCTCGGGCGACCGCTCTCCGACAGCGAGAAGCGGACTCTCGAACGCTGGATCGAGTCGGGGGCGGAGTACGAGACGCACTGGGCGTTCGCGCCGGTCGAACCGCATCCGCTTCCCGACGTGAACGATCCGAGCGCGGCGCGCGGGCCGATCGATCGCTTCCTCCTGCAGCGACTCGACCGAGCCGGACTGGAACCGGCCGGCGAAGCGGACCGTTACCAGCTGCTCCGCCGACTGACGTTGACGATCACCGGATTGCCGCCGTCGATCGACGAGCTCCGATCGTTCGCCGCCGACGAACGCCCCGACGCGGTCGAACGACAGGTCGATCGACTGTTGGCGTCACCGGGCTATGCCGAGCGGATGGCGCTCGACTGGATGGATATCGCCCGCTTCGCCGACACGCTCGGTTACCAGATCGACGGCGAGAGTCGCGTCTGGCCGTGGCGCGATTGGGTGCTGCGCGCGTTGGCCGACGATCTGCCGTACGACGAGTTCATGACCTGGCAGATCGCCGGCGACCTGCTGCNNCGCTTTCAATCGTCTTCATCGCCAGACGAACGAAGGGGGCTCGATCGAACAGGAGTTCCGCCAGGAGTACGTTTCGGATCGGGTCCACACGTTCGGCACCGCGTTCCTGGGACTGACGCTCGAGTGCAGTCGCTGCCATGACCACAAGTACGACCCGCTGCCGCAAAGCGACTACTACTCGCTCTGCGCGATGTTCGGTTCGATCGACGAGTCGGGACTGTATCCGTACGGCGTGCCGGCGGGGGGCTCGGAGCCGACGATGCGGCTGATGGAGCCGGCGGACGAGCAAGAGGCGGAACGCCGCCGACAGGCTTACCTTGCTGCGCAGGACCACGAACGCCGCGTGCTCGACGAGCGCGGAGNNATCGATGTCCCCTCCCGACGAGCGCTACCCGCTCGACGAGATCGTCGACGGACGACTGCCGAACGCTCTCCCCTATCGGACTCCCGCTTCGCTTTCGGGAGGCGTCCCCGAAGCGATCGACGGTGCGATCGGCGGGGCGATGCGGTTCGACGGCGACACGGTGCTGGCGCTCGACGGAGTCTCGGGCCTGAAGCGTCACCAACCGTTGACCGTTTCGATGCGTCTGTACTCGCCCGAGCGAAAGCAGCGCTCGCTGATCATGCACACCGGTCCCGGGCTCTACGCGCTCGCCTCGGATGCCTCGGGCTTCGAGTTGCTGCTCGAGGACGGGAAACTGCGCTGGAGTGCGATCTTCCTGTGGCCCGGATGCTGCGCGTCGATCGAAACCCGCGACGACTTTCCGATCGGCCGNNCGGCCGCTGGGTCGACGTCACCGTCACCTACGACGGCTCTTCGCGAGCCGACGGCTTGCGGATCTACCTGGACGGTCGTCCCGTCGAAACGAATCTCCTCTACGATTCTCTCGACAAGGAGATCGTCGCCGACACGATGCGGCTGGCGGCGCGACCGCGAGACGATCGCGGCTTCGCCGGTGGGGCGATCGACGAGATCCGGCTCTTCCGATCGCGTCTGTCGGCGATCGAAGTCGCGGCACTGCATGAGTCGACGGCGCTCGGAATCGCTTTCGACGAGGCGCCCGACGCTGCGCAGCGGCTGTTCGCCGAGCGCTTGGAGCGAGCACGCCGAGGGGACCGGAACGCGCGCGACGAGCTGCGAGAACATTTTCTCGAGCGAGTCGACTCGCCGGCGATCGCCGCTCGCGCCGCAACCAGCGCCGCGCTCCGCCATCTGGAAGACGATTTCCTGCATCGTTTTCCGACGATGATGACGATGCGGCAGTCCCCTCGCCCGAGGCCGTTCTACGTTCTGGCGCGAGGCAGTTACGATGCGCCGATCCTGTCGCAGCCGGTCGAGCCGTCGGCTCCCGAAGCGCTGCTGCCGTTCGATCCGGCCTGGTCGCGCGATCGACTGGGGTTGGCGCGCTGGCTGACCGATCGACGCCAACCGCTCGTCTCGCGAGTCGCGGTCAACCGGNNCGGATCTGGATGCAGTGCTTCGGACGCGGACTGGTCGAGACGCAGGAGAACTTCGGATCGCAAGGAGATCCGCCGTCTCATCCCGAACTGCTCGACGATCTGGCGTATCGCCTGATGGATGAAGGCTGGAGTCAGAAACGCCTGATGCGCTCGATCGTCACGAGCGCGACGTTCCGGCGGTCGAGCAGCGTCTCGCCCTCCGTGCGGCAGATCGATCCGGACAATCGCCTGTTGGCGCGCGGGCCGACCTACCGACTGTCGGGTGAGGCGATCCGCGACGCGGCGTTGGCCGCTTCCGGGCTGTTGGTCGAGCGAGTCGGAGGTCCGAGCGTGAAGCCGTGGCAGCCGGCGGGACTCTGGAGCGAAGCCGGCGTCTCGGGAGGAGACTACGTTCCGGATACCGGAGCGGCGGCGCATCGCCGCAGTCTGTACACGTATCGGAAGCGAACCGCGCCTCCGCCGAGTCTCGTGACGCTCGATGCCGGATCGCGCGAGGTCTGTCAGCCGCGGCGGCTCGCGACCAACACGCCGCTCCAGCCGCTCGTCTTCCTGAATGACCAAGGCTTCTTCGAATGCGCTCGGGCGCTGGCCGAACGGGCCGGTCGCGAGTCGGACGGTTCGGTCGATCTGGCGATCGAACTGGCGTTTCTGGCGGTTACCTCGCGTCCGGCTGATCCGTACGAACATCGGACGCTGCGCGAACTGTTCGACGAGCAATCGGCTCGCTTCGACGCCGATCGTGCGGCGGCGACGGCCGTTGCGGGGCGCGACGATCCGCAAGCCGCGGCGATGACGATCGTCTGCTCGACGCTGTTGGCGAGCGACGCCGCGATCACCGTCCGCTAGGCCTGGCCGACCAACGACAACCGCCAACGGCGGCGACTTTCGAGAACGAGTGCTTCCGCGAATGAGCGTTTCCGAAAACGAACGCGTCGACGATCGAATGGAGCGAACGATGAACGAGCAGCTGATGCGACTGTCGCGACGCGCCTTTCTGGGAGCGAGCGGGCTGGGACTCGGCAGCTTGGCGCTCGCGCATCTCGATCATCGCCATGCCGGCGCTGCGGAAGGAACGCTCGGTGCGACGCATTTTCCGGCGACGGCGAAACGGGTCATCTACCTGTTCCAGTCGGGCGGGCCGTCGCATCTGGAGACGTTCGACTTCAAGCCGGTGCTCCGTCAGGGGCACGGTCAGCCGCTGCCCAAGGAGGTGATCGGCGATCAACGATTGTCGACGATGAGCGGCAATCAGAGCTCGCTGCCGATGGCGGGGAGCTTCACCGACTTTCGGCGCTGGGGGGAGTCGGGGCTCGAGATCTCGGAGCTGCTCCCGTTCACTGGCGGAATCGCGGACGATCTCTGTCTGGTCCGGACGATCCACAGCGAAGCGATCAACCACGACCCGGCGATCACCTTCTTCTGCAGCGGCAGCCAGATTCCGGGGCGCCCGTCGATGGGGGCCTGGGCGTCCTACGGCTTGGGGAGCATGAACGACGATCTCCCCGCCTTCATCGTGCTGGTGTCGAAGAACGCCTCGCGCGATCAGCCGCTCTACTCGCGATTGTGGGGTTCCGGATTCCTGCCGAGCGAACATCAGGGGGTGCAGTTCCGCTCGGGGAAGGAGCCGGTGCTGCACCTGAGCAATCCCGACGGCGTGACGGTCGAGACGCGACGTTCGATGCTCGACGCGCTCGGACGGCTGAACGGCTTTCAGGCCGATCGCGAGTTCGATCCCGAGACCGAAGCGAGGATCGTGCAGGCCGAAATGGCGTTCCGGATGCAGACCAGCGTTCCGCAGGCGATCGATCTGTCGGACGAGACCGACGAGACGTTCTCGCTCTACGGCGACGACGCGCGGACTCCGGGGACCTATGCCGCGAACTGTCTGTTGGCTCGGCGACTGATCGAGCGGGATGTCCGCTTCGTGCAACTCTTCCATCAGGGATGGGATCAGCACGGCGACGTCGTCGGAGGGATCTCGCGGCAATGCGCCCAGACCGATCGCGCCTCGGCCGCACTCGTCACCGACCTGAAGCGGCGCGGATTGCTGGACGACACGCTGGTGGTGTGGGGAGGCGAGTTCGGTCGGACGGCGTATTGCCAGGGGAAGATGTCGGCGAACAACTACGGCCGCGATCATCATCCGCGCTGCTTCGGTCTGTGGATGGCCGGTGGCGGAGTTCGTCCAGGCTACGCGCACGGACTGACCGACGACTGGGGCTACAACATCCTCGAGCAGCCGGTCCACGTGCACGATCTGCACGCGACGATGCTGCAACTGATGGGGATCGACCACGAACGACTGGTGCACAAGTACCAGGGGCGCTACTTCCGCCTGACCGATATCGCGGGAACGGTGGTTCGCGAGCTGATCGCCTAGGTCGATCGTTCGGACCCGGCGCTCATGCGAGAATCGCGTCGATCACGTGACCGTGAACGTCGGTCAACCGGCGTTCGAAGCCGTTGTGCGAGTAGGTCAGACGCGTGTGATCGAGTCCCATCAGGTGCAGGATCGTCGCGTTGAAGTCGTAGAGCGTCGTGATCTCGTCGATCGCCCGCGTGCCGAGTTCGTCGGTGATGCCGTAGCTCGTCCCCTTCTTGACTCCGGCGCCGGTCATCCAACAGGTGAAGCCGTCCGGGTTGTGGTCGCGCCCCAGAGCTCCCTTCTGGAAGAACGGCATCCGACCGAACTCCGTGCACCAGACCACCAACGTCTCTTCCAGCAGTCCGCGCCGCTCGAGATCGCGAATCAGCGCGGCGGTCGGTCGATCCAGGATCGACGCGTGCCGGTCGTACTGCTCCTTGAGTTTCGAATGGCCGTCCCAGTTCAGTTCTCCGGCGCTCGCATAGGCGCCGTTGAAGAGCTGCACGCAACGGACGCCGCGTTCGATCAGTCGCCGAGCCAGCAGGCAATTGCGCGCGAACGACGCTCGCAGCGGATTCGATTCGTCGTCGGCGCCGTAGTCGCGCAGCGTCGCTGCCGTTTCGGTCGACAGGTCGGCCAGTTCCGGCACGGCGGTCTGCATGCGCGCCGCCAGTTCGTAGCTCGCGATGCGCGCCGCGAGACGGTTGTCGCCGGGATTGAGTTCCAGGTGGCGACGATTCAGTTCGTCGAGAGCCGCGCGAGCCGCTCGATCGGCCCCCTCATCGATCGAACCGGGCCGACTCAGGTGGCGGATCGGATCCTGTGCGCTGAACGCGGTCCCCTGGAACTCGGCCGGCAGAAAGCCGGGCCCCCAGTTGTTGACGCTCGCCTGCGGAATCCCTCGCGGATCCGGGATCGCGACGAAGGCGGGCAGATCGGCGTTCTCGCTTCCCAACGCATACGACAGCCACGCGCCGAGACTCGGGAAGCCGTCGGCGACGAAGCCGGTCGACAGGAAATTCTCCGCCGGTCCGTGCGTGTTGGTCCGACTGGTCAGCGAGTGGACGAAGGCGATGTCGTCGGTCAGTTCGGCCAGATGCGGAATCAGGTCCGAAACCCACTTCCCCGTCTCGCCTCGCGGCCGAAAGCGGTACTGCGGCTTGGCCAGATTGCCCGCCGGCCCCTGGAAAGTGACCGCCGGACCCCCGGGGAGCGGCCGATCGTCCCATTCGAGCAGCTTCGGCTTCCAGTCCCAGGTCTCGAGCTGACTGACGGCACCGGCGCAGAAGATCACGAGCACATTCTTGGCTCGGGGCGAACGATGCGGAGCGCGAGGGGCATAAGGGCGAGACGGATCGATCGCGGCGCCCTCCTGGGCCAGCAGACCCTCCTGAGCCAACAGGGACGCGAGCGCGATCGAGCCGAGCGCGCTCCCCGCGTCGTGCAGAAAGCGTCGTCGATCGAGCAGGCTTCGCCCGGCACGAGAAAGTTGCTCGAGACTCATCGCACCCGTCCGATTCGACTCAAGGGAGAAACAGGAACTCGTTGCTGTTGAACAGGACGCGACAGAGCTGTTCGAGTCCCGCGTCGCGCACCAACGCTTCGCAGACCTTGCGCTCGACGTCGTCCGGCCGCCGAGCCAACGCCAACTCGAAAGCTCGATCGACCTCGGCTGCGATGCGCTCGGCGTCGCTCGCGTCGCCCTGCTCCAGATCGTGGCGGATCCGCTTCGCGAACTCCGCCCCTTCGTTCATCGCGAACGGGCTGTTGAAGAGTGCCAACGCCTGGATCGGCGTCGTCGACTGGCGACGTCGCGCCGTCGACTGTCCCGCATCGGGGCAATCGAACGCTCCGAAGACATCCGCCTTTTCCATGCGGATCTTGTGGGCGTAGATCATCCGCCGGCAGCCCGCGGCATCGAACGACTCGAGGATCGGAAAACCGCTCAGCCCACCTCGACCCCCGAACAGGTCGAAACCGGGACCCCCTCGCTGCAGGTTCAGCCGCCCCGATACGGCGAGCATGCCGTCGCGAATCGCTTCGGCTTCCAGACGTCGCTGCGGGAACCGCCACAACAGCCGCGCGTCGGTATCCCGTTCCGCTCCCGGCGAAGCGACTCGATGCGACTGACGATAGGCGGTCGAGCGGACGATCATGCGATGCAGCTGCTTGAGCGAACCGTCCGCGTCGAGCAGGCGAGAGGCCAGATGATCGAGCAGCTCCGGATGCGACGGCTCCGTCCCCATCCGCCCCAGATCGCTCGACGTCTCGACCAAGCCGATGCCGAAGTGCCATTGCCACAGTCGATTCGCGATGACGCGCCGCGAAAGCGGATGATCGGGATGGGCGAGCCAGTCGGCCAGCTTCGCACGACGTTCCGATTCGGCGGTGTCGCTGCCGAGATCGACGGCGGGGAGCCGTTCATCGAACAGTTCCGCCGTCCTCGGACCGACCTCCTCGAGCGGCTGCTCCGCATCACCTCGATTCAGCAGGTGAACGGGGTCGGGCGTGCCGAAGCGTCCGCCGAAGATCTGCGGCGGCGAGCCGACCGAGGCAAGGAACGCTTCGACGGCGCGTCGTTCGTCGCGCAGCGCCGTCACTTCGGGAGACTCGTCGAACGCCCCGTTCGCGGTCTCGGGGGGCGTTCCCGCGTCGGCCGGTTCTCCTCGCGGCCGGCGATCCGAGTGATCGGCGACGGTCGTCCATGAGGTGTCTTGGGTATCGTCGGACGCCGCCAGCGGCGAGAGATCGATTCGGTAGCGGAGCGCCGTTCGATCGTCGTACGTTCCGTTCCGGTCTCGTCCCCATGTGATCCGCTCGATCGTCGTCGGCTGAGGAAACTCGATCTCGATCCAGCCTCCGGCCGGCTGATCGCACATCCAGCTGCTGGCGTTGCCGTAGCGGCCGTCGTTGACGAACGGCAACTCATGAGTCCCGACGGCGGTCTTCGATCCCGAGGCGCGCGCGACAGCTCCCTGTGTGGCGAGCGCGACGTTGCGTCCGGACGAGTCGAACGCTTCCAGCTCGTCCAGACACGGCTCGTACAGGTTCGTCTCGAGGATCGAGAAGCGGACGCGACGGGCGAGCGTCGGAACGATCCGATCGTGATTGACGGTCGAGACGATCGCCTCGCGCTCGAGTCCGCTGCCGGCGATCGGCAGATGAGCGAGCAGGCGATGGTCGATTTCGGCCAGTCGCAGTCGAAGCGTCTCGGCTTCGGCCTGACGCCGTTCGAAATCGGCGTCGTAACGCGGGCGATCTTCGTAGGTCACGCCGCTGACGAACGCCTGCAGCGTGTAGTAGTCGCGCTGCGAGATCGGATCGAACTTGTGATCGTGGCAGCGGGCACAACCGACCGACAGACCGAGAAACGCCTCGCCGACATTCGTGACGATGTCGCCGAGCGCGTCCTGCCGAGCCGCTCGTTTCGAGACGTCGTCGGCGCCGATCTGTCCGGGGAGCAGCACGGCTGCGGTGACCAGGAAGCCGGTCGCCCGATCGTCCTGTCTCAGATCTCCGGCGATCTGTCGGCGAATGAACTCGTCGAACGGCAGGTCGGCATCGAACGCCTCGATACACCAGTCGCGATAGGGCCAGGCGTTCGGCCGCTCAGTGTTCACTTCGTAACCGTGCGTGTCGGCGTAGCGGACGACATCCAGCCAGTGCTGCGCCATCCGCTCGCCGAAGCGGGGCGAGGCAAGCAGGCGATCGACGACTCGTTCGTAAGCATCCGGAGCGTCGTCGGCCAGGAACTCGCGCAGGTCGTCGATCGTCGGCGGCAGTCCGGTCAGGTCGAGCGTGACGCGACGCAGCAGCTCGCGTCGATCGGCATCCGAGGAATAGGCGAGACCGGCCGCATCGAGTCGAGCCATCACGAACGTATCGATCGTCCCGCGTGCCCGCTCCGGATCGTTCGTCGTCGGCGGTGTCGGATCGGCGATCGGAAGGAACGACCAGTGTCGGAGCGGATCCGATTCGGTCGCCGTGTCGACTCCGTCCGGCCAGACGGCTCCCGCATCGATCCAAGCGGCGATCGTCGCGATCGCGTCGTCGGTGGGGCGAGTCGCTTCGGAATCGGCCGGAGGCATCGGGAGGTCGGCGTCAGGGGCCAGAACCTGCAGCAGCGGGCTTCGCGCCGCATCACCGGGAACGATGGCCGGGNNAGAGGAACGATGGCCGGACCGAGCGAATCGCCTCCCGCCAACGCCCGACCGCGCAGATCAAGACGCAGGCCCCCTTCGGGACGATCGCCGGCATGACATCGATAGCAATGCGCCTGGAAGATCGGCCGGATGTCGCGCACGAAGTCGGGAGCGTCGTCGAAGCCGAGTGCGCGTCGGTCGTCCGAGACGAACGCCAGCAGCAGCGTCGCCGTCGCGGCCAGCAGGCCGGCGAGTCGGCCGACACCACGCCGTCGAGCGGCGGTGCCGAGCGACCGACGGGCGATCGAGGCGGGAGTGGAACAAGGCATGATCGCCCGGCAGGAGAGAGGCGAGTTCGATCGGGGATCTCGAGACGGCAGATCGAGTCCCTCGATTGTGAAGAGCCCCACCGGACGAACACAAGCGTTGACCGAAGCGAATCGCTCTCGAGTCGGGTGGGACGGTCGCACGACGGACAGAGTCGCGCCGTCGTGGGCCCGCGTCGTCCCNNCGACGCGCGGCCGATCGACATCGAGTGCTCGAAACGCGTCGCAGCTCGAACGGTGTCGCGATCGCATACCCTCGGTTCGAAACGAGGCGCGGTAACATCGGGGCGACGTCGATTCAGTGCGACCGGGGTCGGTCGCACTACGACAGGTCGCTCTACCTCCCGCGCTCCGTCGGAGCGACTCGGGCGGTTAGACTGTCGTCGCGCCTTGCCGCGAGCCGCATCGCTCGGCTCTCCCACCGCTCTCGCTTCCACCACTTGCTGCCGGGAATCGCCGTGATGTCGATCGCGCGACGAACCATGCTCGTTCTGATGCCGCTCTCGGCGGGCTTCGCCGCATCGGCCGTTCGCGGGGCGCTGCGCAACGGCGCTCCGTCATCTGCCGGCGAGACGGCGGACGATGCTACGGCGGCGATCGGCGCCGACGACTGGACCGGCTGGCGAGGGCCGACTCGCGACGGCATCGCGTCAATCGCCGAGCTGCCGGTCGACGAGTGGAGTGCGGAGCGGAACGTCGTCTGGCGAGCCGAGATTCCGGGGACCGGTCATGGCTCGCCGATCGTGGTCGGCGATCAGGTCATCGTCGCGACGGCCGATCTCGAGGGGCAACGCCAATCGCTCGTGTCGCTCGATCGCCACGACGGGACGATCCGATGGACCTGTACGGTGCATGAAGAGGGGCTCAAGAAGGAAGGGAACGCGAAGGCGTCGCTCGCGTCGTCGACTCCTTGCTTCGACGGCGAGCGGTTCTACGTCAACTTCCTGAACGCCGGCGGCATCGTCACCTCGGCGATCGATCCTTCCGGCTCGCTCGTCTGGCAGCAACGGATCTGCGACTACGTCGTGCATCAGGGCTATGGCGGCTCGCCCGCGATCTACGGCGATCTGGTGCTGGTCACCGCGGACAACAAGGGAGGCGGAGCGGTCGCGGGACTGGATCGCCGGACCGGCGAGATCGTCTGGAAGTTCGCTCGACCGGCCAAGCCGAACTACGCGTCACCGATCGTTCATCATCTGGACGGCCGGGATCAACTGACGCTGATCGGTTGCGATGAAGTCGTTGCGCTCGATCCGAACGACGGATCGGTCCTGTGGCGCTGCGAGGGGGCGACGACCGAGTGCGTGACGACTCCGGTCACCGACGGGACGCACCTCTTCACCAGCGGCGGCTATCCGAGGAATCACGTCTCGGCGATCGTCGCCGACGGGTCGGGGCGCGTCGCGTGGGAGAACGGCGTCCGCGTCTACGTGCCGTCGATGATCGTGCGCGACGGTCATCTCTACGCGATGGCCGACGAGGGGATCGCGTTCTGCTGGCATGCGGCGACCGGCGAGGAGCGATGGAAGAAGCGGATCGGCGGAACCTTCAGCGGCTCTCCGGTACTCGTCGGCGATCGGATGGTGACGACCGACGAAGAGGGGCGGACGACGATTCTTGCGGTTTCGCCCGACGGGTGCGAGATCGTGTCGCGGAACGAGCTCGGAAACCGCGCCTACGCCTCCCCCGCCATCTGTGCCGACGGCATCTATCTGCGGACGACCGAGCTGATCGACGGCAACGAACGGGATGTCGTCTATCGGATCGGCGATTGATCGCAGCTTCGGTCGGTTCGGCGGTGGCCCGTGGTCAGCCCGAGTTCGGCGACGGGATTCGCGCGAATCCGGCCCGAATCGTTCGCTCGAACTTGTGGGCGACGAGTCGGGGCGTTCCAATCCGGCCGTTCGCCGACTCGGTCGAGGACGATCGATCGAGGGCGATGTCGGATCTTCGCTGCCGCTAGCGGTCGATCGAGGAACAGGTCATGGAATCGCAGGGTGCTTTCGAGCCGTCTTCGTTCTCGTCGCTCGCCGGTGATCGCGCCTCGCGATTCATGTCGCTCCAGAATGGGGTGCTGACGGTTCGCCCGCTCGATCAGCGTCACTTCAATATCGAGATCGTTCGCCGTGGCGCGAGCATCGTCGCCTCGGTCAGCGAATTCGAAGCGAAGGTCGGCAACACGACCTATCTGAGAACGCACTCCAAGTCCTTCAGCGCCGCATCGGTCAGAGAGCTGGTGCTGCGCGGGAACGAGGCGACCAACGAGATCGCGAACCTCACCGCGCTTCCCGCTCGGATCCTCGGCTTCGGCGGCGACGACGAGCTGCGCGGCGGGAGCGGCATCGATCTGATCTGGGGAGGTAACGGCGACGACCAGATCTGGGGCGGGCTCGGCGCGGATCAGATCCGCGGTGAAGCGGGGAACGACGTGATCCGGGCCGGAGCCGGCAACGACTTCGTCGACGGCGGTGCGGGAAACGACCGGATGCTGGGCGAGGCGGGGGATGATCGGATCTACGGCGGAGCGGGAGTCGATCGCTGCTGGGGTGGCGCAGGAAACGACCGGATCGTCACGGGCGACGGTAATGACGCCGCGTACGGCGACGACGGCAACGACCGGATCGAACTCGGTACCGGCAATGATCGCGGCTGGGGAGGAGCGGGGAACGACCAGCTGTTCGGCGCCGATGGTCGCGACGAACTCGACGGCGAGGCAGGGATCGATTGGCTCGACGCCGGCAGCGGCAACGACCGAGTCTTCGGCGGGAGCGGCAACGATCGTCTCTACGGACGCGAACACCACGACATTCTGCAGGGAGGGACCGGCAACGACGTCCTTCTCGGTGGTGACGGAGACGACACGCTGCATGGGGGCGACGGCGATGATCTGCTCTACGGCGAGCGCGGGCGCGACGGACTGATCGGCATGCGGGGCAAGGATCGACTGTCCGGAGGGATCGATGCCGATCGCTACCTGATCTATGCGACCGACACGCTGGTCGACGAACAGTCCGAAGACATGCGGTTCGTCCTGCGCGACGGCGTGACTCGCACGGTGACCGAGGGATTCCAGGAGATGGAGGTCGCCGCGGGGCGCTGGGACGAGCACGAAGCGGTGTCGATGGATCGCGGACTGAAGATCCTGCAGTCCTACGGCGGCGCGTTTCTGATTCGACTGGAAGATCGTCGTCCGATCGTGCTGACTCGCTACGGAACCCCGGTCGTCTTCGGCGCCGCGGCGCAGTTCTTCGCCGCGGACGACATCGCGTTCTACGGCTCGTCGTTCTCCGGAAGCGGGCAGAAGGGGGATCGCGAAGTGAACACGATCATGACGCTGATCCACGAGATCGGTCATCGTTTCCAGACGCTCGATCCCGGTTTTCTGGAGCTCAGCAACTGGACCGAGACGTCGAGCGGCTGGGTGCCGTTCACCTTCAATAACTTTGCCGAAGCGTACGGGAAGACGAATCCGTACGAGGATTACGCGACCTGTTTCGCGGCGATCTTCCTGCACCGGGCCGGTTTGCCCTATGAGCGCGGCCCCGGCTACTCGGCAATTCCCGACAAGGCGGCCTGGATCCTGAACGATCTGGGCATCGGCTGATGTCGGTCCCCGACGTTCGACCGCTCCCGGTCACCGTCAACGGATCGAACCGAGGCACGTCGTACCGCTGCCATTGTCGCTGCTCGTTGACGATTCACTTCGGCGAGACGCGGTACGACCCGGTGTCGAGCGACGGCCGTTTCGAGTCGCCGTTCCGGCGACCCGAAACCGCTCATCGCCCGACGCATCGGGCGGAGCAAACCGGTCAGGACGCGGCACCTGGGGCGTGCGCCTGGAAAAGGACATGCGTCGCAGGCCTCCCGAACTCGAACGCGAGTTGACTCTGGTGGTCAAGGCGTTCGTCGGATCGTAACTCGATCGTCCCGATTCGTCGGGAGCGGTGAGCTGGTCTCGATTGCCATCCGAGAGAATTCGTTACATTGGGACGCGATCCGTCAGGTTTGGAAGTCAACGACTTTCTCGAGGTAGGTGTGCCGTGATCCCCTTCGACGAACTCCTGTCCGAAGTCCCTGCCGAGTATCGTGAGCGATTCGTCGAAGTGGTCGCTCTCATCGATCAGTTCTGCGACCGCCATTTGAACGACGAATACAAGGCGGTCGGCCGGAAGTTGGCGGCGATGATGTGCCAAAAGGGATCGCCGATTCTGCGAGGCAAGGTGGCGAGTTGGGCGTGCGGACTGATGTACGCCGTGGGCCGGGTCAATTTTCTGACCGACCCGGATCAGACGCCGCACATGACGGCGGAGCAGATCGCCGCAGGGTTCGGGGTGTCGCAGGCAACGATGCACGCCAAGAACCGTGAGATTCAGGAAAGGCTCGACCTGATGCCGCTCGATCCGGTTTTCACGATTGCCAGTCGAGTCGGTGACAACCCCTCGATTTGGATGCTCGACTTGAACGGATTCCTCGTGGACATTCGCCATGCTCCTCGAGACTTGCAGGTGGTGGCTTACCAGAATGGGCTGATCCCCTACATTCCGGCCGATGAAGAGGCAGAGTACTGAAAGAGCAACCGATGTCGGTCGATCACGCGGAGGAGGGCTTCGAGCAGGGGATCGATCATTCCCCGTCGATCTGATCGTTCACGGCCCGGTGAATCGAGCGGAGCAAACTCGCCTGGGCTCGGCACCAGGTTTCGCGGCTCATTCGTCAGACGAGTCGCATTCCTGTCGAACTCGAACGCGAGAAGAAGTCGGCGGACGAGGATTTCCTCGAGTCGTTGCCCGACCGTCTCGAATCGCCGAATGCGAAGAACGGCCATGCCGATTCCTGCAATTCCTCGAGTCGGCCGATCGACGAAACCCCCGTCTACCGAACCCCCGCCTACCGAACCGAAGCGAATGCCGATCCCCGAGGGGATATCGCGCTGCGGTCAACCGGGGACCGTGCCTTACCCCGACCGACTCCGAGCAAACGACGATCGAAATCGAGGCGTGCGGAGAAATCCGCCGATCTCGAGCTTGCGGTCACGTGCCCCTCGTTATTCTGGAACGGAGCTCGAGGTGGAGTCGGCTCGAATTCGGACGGGGGAGCGGCACGCGATGATCAACGCGACGGGACGATCGGTTCGGCTGAGTGGCGTCCTGGCGACGCTCGTGGCGATGTCGCTGATCGCCGGCTCTGCCGCGGCTCAGACGTCGCCGTTCGGACCTCCCGGCGGAGTCGGGTCCCCCGGCAGTTTCGGTCCGCAGGGAGGATTCGGTCCTCCCGGAGGCTTCGGACCGCCGAGCGGTATCGGGCCTTCCGGCGGCATCGGGCCGCGGTTCGGTCCGGGCGGGATGCAGGGGCCGACGATTCCGGACTTCCCTCAGCCTCCCGCGTTTCAGCCCCCTGATTTCCCTCGCCCGAATTTCCCCGGTGCCGACTTTCCCCGAGCCGGTCAGTCGCCTGACTTTCCGGTACCGACGCCACCGACGCCGAGTTTCCCCGGCTCGTCGTCGTTCGATTCGAGCTTTCCTCAGCCCGAGCCGTTCGATCCGTATCAGTACGAAGAGGATCCGTTCGGCAACGAGAACGAGCTGAGTGCCGAGGAGCGGGAAGCGGTCGAGGCAGCGGCGGCAGTCGCGATCCCGATCGTGATCCTCGGCGGACTCTGCGGCTGCACGACCGTCGTGCTCGTGATCGTGCTGATCGTGGTGCTCGTTGCGCGCAGTTCGCGGAAGCCCAAGGGGCCGGTCTACCCTGCCCCCCGTCGATTCTGAGAGGATCGATCCGACGAGAGCGTCGTGTCGCCGACCTCCCTTCGCATCGTCTCGGCGCCGCGGGAACGCTCCGGCGCGGAGCGTTCTGCACGAGCCGGCGGCGACTCGATGCTCTTCGCGCGTCGCGATCCTATTAGCCGCGATCGTCGCCGCTCGATGCTTCTCCCCTCTCGATCGCCGCGCGGCGCGCGAACGAAGTCGTGACGAGGCCAGGGAATTCCCTGGTAGGAACTCGGGACGATTTCGCGTCCGGCGGCTGGAGAAACGTATCGGCCGTGGAGCGCCGTCGACTACGCTGCGTCGGTCGGTCGCCTGAAGGGGCTCAGGGGACCTTCCGAGTCGTCTCGGTAAGCGGTGGTGGCGAGATGTCGGCCGAATCGACGGACTCCATCGAACTGTGGCAGCGGATTCGCGACGGCGATCCCGACGCGATCGATGCGCTTTGGGACCGCTTCTTTCCCGACCTGGCGGCTCTGGCATCCCGTGAGCTGCGTCGAGCCGATTGCGCTTCGGCCGACGGCGAGGATGTCGCGCTCAGCGCACTCGACGGGTTCCTGCGCGCGGACGATCCGAAATACCGTGCCGAGCTGACGGGTCCCGACTCGCTTTGGCGTCTGTTGTCTCGGATGACGCGTCGCAAGGTGATCGATCGTCTTCGGCGCGAGCGACGTCAGAAGCGCGGTCGCGGACAGGTCCGAGGAAATTCCGGCGTCGGCGAGTCGGGGTTCGACGGGCTGGTCGGTCGAGGTCCGCAACCGGCGCTGATCGCGATGGTTCGCGAACGGATCGACGATCTGTTCGCTCGGCTGGCCGACGACGAGCTGCGTGAACTGGTGGTCGCCAAGCTCGAAGGGCATACCAACGACGAGATCGCGTTTCGGATGGGTTGCTCGCTCAGTACGGTCGAACGTCGATTGAGACTGGTCAGGCGACTCTGGTCCGAACCCGAAAACACATTGCCCGGTGCCGGCGACTGACGTGACCGGCGGGAAACGACGAACGACCGGCGAGGGGCGAGGCGATGGGATTTCGGACCCGATTCGGTTTCGACGGATTGAGTCCCGAAGCGATGCGAGCGATCGATCGCATCGCTTCGGACTACGAGCGTCGACGTCGGGATGGCGAGACGCCCGAGATCGAACCGCTGCTGGCGACACTTGCCGAGTCGGCTCGCGCGCCGCTGTTCGGCGAACTGCTCGCCATCGAGTTCGAGGAGTGCGAGCCGCGCGGCGTGGCCGCGCTGGCCGAGCGGACGCGGGCTCGCTTTCCTGCCTGGCGGGCGATCGTCGATGCGGTCGCCGCAGCGCGCCTCGCTCAACTCGAAGCCTCTCGTCCGACCGAATCCCTCGACTCGGACGAAGCGTCGGATCGGGAGGTGACGAACCGAGCCGGCGCGTCGCCGCGTGCCGAGTCACCCCGCGCCGACGCGCCTCGCGCCGAAGCGCCTCGTCGTCGCGATCGGATTCGGGACTATCGTCTGATCCGCAAGATCGGCGAAGGGGGAATGGGGACCGTCTATCTCGCCGTGCACACGCGACTCGAAAAGCGAGTCGCGCTCAAGCTCCTGCGACTCGATCGCAGCCGGGACGAGCAATACGTGTCGCGGTTCAAACGCGAGATGAAGGCGGTCGGCAAGCTTCAGCATCCGAACATCGTCGCGGCGCTCGATGCCGGGGAAGTCGAAGGGCGGCACTTCCTGGCGATGGAGTTCGTCGAGGGGATCGATCTGGCGCGACTCGTCCGGCGTCTCGGGCCGGTCCCCTACCCCGACGCCTGCGAGATCGTCGGGCAGACTGCCGAAGCGCTTCAGCATGCTCATGGCGCCGGTCTGATCCATCGGGACGTCAAGCCGAGCAACCTGATGTTGTCGACGACCGGGAGCGTCAAGCTGCTCGACCTCGGACTCGCCTTCGCCGGTCCCCTCGCGATCGACTCGCAGCTGACGCGGATCGGCCAGATCGTCGGCACCCCGGGCTACATGGCTCCCGAACAGGGACGCGACGGCGGGAGTGCGGAGCCGCGATCGGATCTGTATTCCCTGGGCCTGGTGATGCGCGAGTTGCTGACCGGTCGACCGCCGAGTTCGGCCGGCGTTCGCCCGATCGAACTCGGATCGGACGGTCGATCCGGCGGCATTCCCGTCTCGGTCCGCGACCTGCTGCAGCGGCTGCTGGCCGACGACCCGCAGTCGCGTCCGGCATCGGCCGCCGAACTCCTCCGCGAGCTGGCTCCCTTTCGGATCGGCCACGATCTCGAGTCGCTCGTGGAGCGCTACCGGACGCGACTCCAGCTGGAGCGAACGACCCGGGCGATGCCGGCCGGTGCGATCGAGCCCCCTCCGATGCAACCCGCCTCGGCGGTGAGCCGTGTCGACGGACGACTGCCTTGGGGGGTGGCGATCGTCGCGATCGGAGTAGCGCTCGTCGCATCGGCGTTCGGGCTGCTCTCGGGCCCATGGCATCCGGGCGCGGCCGAATCAGCCGAAGGGGCATCGACCGAGCGAGCGGGGATCGTCCGCGTCCGCGAGTTGCCTGAGGGAATCTCCGAAGGGGACGTGTTGTTGCGGCGGCGCGAGGACGGCGTCGAGACGATCTTGCGCTGCGGGGATCAGCGGTTGTCACCCGGCCTCTATCGTGTCGTCGCGGCTCCCGGCCTGAACGTCGACGAGTTCGATATCGAGGTCGGAGCCGACGAGGTGTTGTTGCTGAGCGTTCCGACCTTACGCTTCGCCGACGTCACGGCGCTTCCGCCGCATCTGCCTCATCTGTCCGAGTTGTCAGGGGCGTTCGCACGATATGCGGGGGCGGTGAAGCGCCGGTACGAGGACGGAACCGCGCAGGAGATCTTTCCCGAACTGACGTTGACCTCGCTCGGCGACGAGACGCGCGGGAGCACGCGTCTGGCCTGGCTGAACGTCGAACTGCAGTACGAGGATCGCCACGAGTTCGCGATCCTGGCGGTCGACCGGCGCGTCTTCGACGAAGAGCATCGGCTCGAGATCGTCGACGGCTGGATCGGCATGACCCCTCCGGATTCGATGCGGCGAATGCAGGAGGGGATCGGCGAGACGTGGGTCGCGGAGTTCGAGGCGGGGCGCGATGCGATCGCGGAGGCGCATGCGGAATGGGGCTACCTGCTTCCCGAGGGGCGACTCGGTATTCTCGATCTCCTGGTGCTGCTCTTCGACGTTCAGGCGCCCGGCGCCGATTCCGAAATTCGCGCGATCCGCGGCGCGATCGACGCCGCGGCCGACCGTCACGTCGGTCGAAAGCGGGCATCCGATCCTCGCGGCGGACCGCCGATCGAATGTCTGGAGATCGCCGCCTCGTCGGGAACCGATGCTCCTGAGCGGGAGCGGCTGTCGTTCGAAGCGTTGCGCGAGGCGCAGCCGAAGCGACTGCCGTTCGGTTTCGTCGCGGCCCAGGTCGAGACGGCCTCGTTCTGCGCGAAGCTCAATCTCAGGACTTACGTGCAGCGGAGCGACGCCGCGGGGCTGGAGGAAACACGAGCCGCGATGCAGGCGGCACTCGAACGCCGGCGGTCCTATGGTGATGTCCGCATTCCGGATTTCGTCAAGGTGACCTTCCCGACTCGCCCTGGGAGCTGGTCGCGGATCGACGGCAGCCTGACGCAGGCCGGCGGTCAGGAGCGGACATTCGAACTCGAGATGCTCGATCTCGGACCGGGGGAGTACGAGGGGAAACGACTCCATTGGGTCGACTTCGATCTGCTGACGTTCGGCGTCCGAGAGACTCGAAACCGGTATCGTGTGGCCTTCGACGACGCGGCCTATCGCGAGCGACAGGAGCCGCTGCTGTTCGGTCTGTGGGAACTGAATGACGGGCTGACGGTGGACCTGAACGCCGACGCCTCGCTGCGCAATGCGGCCTTCGGCTGGCTCGGCTTTGACTCGGATCCACCGAGCATTTCGATCACCGAGGCGCTGGTCCTGCTCTTCGACGCCAAGGGAATGCCCGACGGCACCCGGTTGGAATCGCTCCGCGAAGAGGTCTCGACCGAATTGGTCCGAAGGTCAAAGGAACGACGACGCGTCCCGGCGATCTTCCGGACCCGCAACGGCCGAGAGCTTCGGACGGACCGATGGTTGCTCGAGGCGGATTCGCCGGAAGATATCGTCTATCGGATCGGACGGAGCGAGAGCGTGCCGTTCGACTTCACCGAAGTCGATCTGCAAGTTCCGCGAATGATCGATCTGAAGGTCCGGCTGGTCGACTACGGCGTCCGTCCGGTCGAATCGCCGCCGACCTTCGAAGCGATGCGGGCCGGATGGGAGGCGACACTCGCGCGACTGAACGAGCGGGGTGTCCGGCCATGGCACAAGCCTGACGGCGGACTGATCGGACTGCTCCGATACGATCGTTACGGATACGACGGAGACCGCCGTCGCTTCCTGGCGGTCACGAGCGCCTGGTCAGGCGAACGGCGTCTGCTGAATGCCGCGTCGATCGCGCCGGCCGACCTTGCCTGGCTGGTCGCGCGCGAAGGGAGATTCTGGACGAACGAGTCGGGCGAAACGTTCGGGCCGGCGGTGCCGATCGGCTGGTCGTCCGGGGTGATCGTGCTGGTCGATGCCGAAGGAAACGAACGCCATTGGCGTCGAGCCGACGACACCGATCCGGGGCGACGCGAGGCGCGGCTGAGCACCTCGGACTGGCAGCACCTGCGCGAGCGACTGGAACACCCGATTTCGATGCCGGCTGTTGTCGAGGAGGACGAGAAGCGGCGATGACGCGAGTACGCCGCGCGGTGCCCCGACGATCGACGATCGGGGCGTGTGCGGCGAAACCGATCTGCGCGAGCTCGACCTTCAAGACGATCGACGCGACCGGCCTCGGACGCGTCGGGGGACGCACCAACGGTGGGCGATCGAGGTCGCTCGACCGACCGGAATTGACGCTGTTTTTCGGACACTGATGACGGGGGGAAGACGATGCAACGACGATTCGGATCGATCGGACGATGGACCATCGCGGGAGTGCTCGTTCTGCTCTCGATGATCGGAGGCTCAGCCCGTGGAGCTCAGATCCCAGGGACGCAAGAGAGGCCGGACTTCTACGAGAGGATGCGAGTCGAAAACCCGTTCTCCGAAGGCGGGAACGGCGAGGCACGCATCGCGGCCTACGAGCAGTGGCTCGAGGAACAGAAGCCGCTCGAAGCGGTCGAGGGTGAGACGGAGGTAGAACGCCTGCGACGCCAGCGGTTCAATGCGAGGTTCGAGGAGTACCGCATCAAATTCGAAATGATCGGATCTGGTATCGCGAGAGTGGATGAACTCTCCAAAGACCTGACCAACAGCACCCTCGCGCTCGCTCGCACGGATGAGGAGCGATTGGCGGTTCTCGAACGCGGGGTCGGTGCGGCGTTGTTGATCGAGAGGATTCTCGTTGACAGGTTTGAGGTCGGCGTAGTTGAGACGGCGGATCTTGCAGCTGCCATCGGTCATCGGCTCGACCGGGAGATCGAGTTGCAAGAGGAGCGGGTTCGGCAAGAGGCGGCTCGGCAGAACGATCCGGGGAACGCGTCGCCGGAGAAGCAAGAAGCTTCGGCGCCGGTGCAAGCCCCTGGGGCAGGTCGCGACGGATCGGAATCGCTGCGGCAGGTCGAGGTGATGGCGCGCGAAGGGCTGCGGAGCGGGCGAAAACTGTGCGGGCCGCTGATGAGCCGCCCGATACCGTTTGCTCGTTTCGGTCCGATCGGTGTGCGAGGCGCCGGAATGTTGCTCGGACTCGTCACCGCCGTGACTCAGGAACCCTCACCGGCCGTGAGGGGCGGCTTGCGCAATGCGGCGAGTCTGGTCGATGATCCCTTCGCCGAGGGCGGGAACGGCGACGCACGCGTTGCGGCCGCAGACCGTTGGCTTGAAGGTCAGACGCCGCGCGACGCGGTTGCCGGAGAAACGGACAGGCAGCGACTGTTGCGCGAACGATTCAACGTGCAGTTGACCCGATACCGAATCGTCCTCGAGCAGGTTAATGGGGGTGTACGTACCTTGGACGACCTCGATCATGGACTGTTCGAGGCAGCCTTGCCGCTGGCGGTCACCGATGCGGAGCGGCTCGAAGTGCTCGAAGCCGCCGTCGGGTTCTCGCTGAAGTTGGAGCGGACTCGTCGGGGCAGGGTCGCAACGGGGGGCGCTGGTACCGAAGAGCTCGCCGGCGCGATCGCCCATCGGCTCGATCGGGAGATCGCGCTGATCGAAGAGCAGGAGCGACAGGCGCAGCGAGCGAAGGAATGATCGGCGGTCGGTCGATCGCCGCCTTCGTTCGTTCCGAACCGCGATCGTCGTTCCGAGGCCGGACTCGTCAGCGNNTCGACGAGTCCGGTTTCCGGCGGCCGCGTCCGTTACTTCGCGACGCTCTCCGTCGTTTCGGCGGGAAGATCGAGCGACACGTACTCCTTCCACGATCCTTCGTACAGCCGGACGTCGTCGTAGCCGGCGACATGCTTCAGATAGAACCGGAGCAGACTCCCTTCACGCGACGTTCCGCAATAGACGAGGATCCGCTTCTCCTTCGTCAAGCCCGCTGCTTCGAGAAGGCGTCGGCATTCGTCGACCGAGCGGAACTGATGCGTGTTGTCGCTCGCCATCAGCTTGGCCCAGTGAAAGCTGATTGCGCCGGGAATGTGCCCCTTGCGGAGCCAGATGTCGTCCTGGCCCAAGTACTCGTTCTTCGGCCGCGCGTCGACGAGCACCACGTTCGGCTGGTCCTTCAGCGCCATCAGTTCGTCGATCGCGATCCCGATCTCGGGTCGGCGCTCCGGCGAGAGTTCGCCCGGCGGGTTGCCGTGATAGACCTGAGTCGTCGGCAAGCCCTGCCGCTGCCACGCCGCCAAGCCGCCGTCGACGACCCGCACGTCGTCGATGCCGAACTTCTCGAGCACATAGGCGACCATGCTCGTGCTCAGGATCTCGTCGTTCGGCAGTTCGGCGCCGGTCGCGTAGATCAGGTGCGTCCGCCCCGCGGTCACGCCCGCTCGCTCGAGCAGCAGCTCGGTCAGCTCGTCCGGCAGGTACTGCACGGGAACGCCGTCGGCCGTTCCGCGCAGCGTGTCGAAGTTCAGGTGATGAGCGGTCGGCAGATGGGCTCGGAAGTAGTCCTTGTAGCCGCCGCGCGTGTCGATCACGATCGGCCGCGCGTCTCCTTGAGCGTCCGCAATCAGCGCCGCCGCTTCGGCCGGCGAGATGACGGTGTGCTGGGCATCGACCGAGGAGGAAAGAACCAGGAGCGCGAGCAGCGCGAGCGAACGCGTCATCGATGGGCCTCGGGAAGGGAGGAACGAACCCCGATCGTCACCGCAACGGACCGAAGCAGAACCGCTCTGGGCCCGTTCGATCTTCGGACGATCGTACGCTCAAATAGGCATTTGTTCGTTTTAATGGGCTCCGAGCGGCGGGACAACCGCCGCGGCGCCAGGGCGGATCGCCCCCTCTTCGAGACCGACACGAGGCAGAGGACACGGGGCAAAAGACACCGAGTAGAAGACACAGGGCGCCGTCCGGTCGGCGCACGAAAAAAGCCCCTCGGCAACCGGAGTGCCGAAGGGCTTTCGAGTCGGGCTGACTGGATTCGAACCAGCGACCTCCACCACCCCAAGGTGGCGCGCTATCCAGACTGCGCTACAGCCCGTACGTGAGCGGACACTGTAGTGAAAAGACCTTTCGGCAACAACTCCTCTTGCGCCCCCTGACGGGCCCCGGCCGAGTTGCCGGGCCGCTCGCTTGCCTCTCGAGCCGAACGCCACCGCCGCTCGCTTCCGGTCGGCGGAATCAACGAGGTACGGCGGACCGGTTCGGTTCGCACCCGGGGTGTTCGGTTTCGCCGAGCGACCTCAGCCGCGCGACCTCGAGCGATGGCGTTCACGGCCGAGCAGAACCGAGTCCCTCCGCTCTCCATTCTCCCCCCCCTCGCCCCGCGAGTTCACTGGGGGTAGGACTACCGGACCGATCCCCAAGCTTCCTACCGTCTCGTGNNTGCCGGCGAGCCCTCCGATGGTCCCGATTGCTTCCTCCGAGTCTCCCCTGCCGTCGACCGAGGGTTCGTTCGGCGAGCGGTTGTCGGCCGCGGTCCGTCGCTGCCGCAATCCGGTCTGCGTCGGTCTCGATCCCCGCTTCGAATCGTTGCCGGCGCCGCTCCGCGCCGGGCGAGACGCGGGGTCGACGGTCGATCGAGCCGCGGCGTTCGCCGAGTTCTCGTGCCGCGTCATCGACGCGGTTCGGGATCTGGTGCCGATCGTCAAGCCGCAGGCCGCTTTCTTCGAGGCGCTCGGGCCGGCCGGCATGCAGGCGCTCGCCGACGTGCTGGCTCATGCCCGTCAGGCGGGACTCGAAACGATTCTCGACGGCAAGCGCAACGACATCGGTTCGACCGCCGAGGCGTATGCCGACGCCTGGATCGGTCGGCGCGGATCGGCCTGGGGTTCCGATTCGCTCACCGTTTCGCCCTATCTGGGCGACGACACGTTGCTGCCGTTCGTCCGCGCCGCCGAAGCGCGCAGCGGCGGGATCTTCGTGCTCGTCAAGACGTCGAACCCCGGCAGCGCCGCGCTGCAGGACCGGACGACGACCGTCGACGGCCGAGCCGTTCTGATCCGCGAACTGGTGGCGCAGTGGGTCGAGGGGCATGCGGCGCGGACGGCTGGCCCGTCCGGCTACGGTGATGTCGGCGCCGTGGTCGGCGCGACCTACCCGCGCGAGTTGGCCGAGCTGCGCCGCGCCATGCCGCACGCTTGGCTTCTGGTTCCCGGCTACGGGGCTCAAGGGGGTGGCGCGGACGATGTGGCCGCCGGCTTCGACGACCGAGGGCTCGGCGCGATCGTCAACAACTCGCGCGGCATCCTCTTTGCCCATGCCGCTCCCGAGTATCGCGAGCGGGTGACCGAGGCGG
>DMPQ01000026.1 GCA_003455945.1 Planctomycetaceae bacterium | reverse complement strand
TCAACGGCCGACGGGCGCGAGGGCCGCGGTCTCGCTCGGCGAGCCCCGCATCGGCGGTCGAAGGATCGCCCGGGTAACCGACGGCAAAGGCGGTGACCGGATCGAAGCCGTCGGGGATCGCGTAGGTCTGCCGGACCTTCGACAGATTCACGCCCCCCATCTGATGCACGCTCAGACCGAACGCCGTCGCCTGGGCACACAGATTCCCCATCGCCAGCCCGAGATCATGCTCGGCGACTCGGTTCGGACTGCCGTTGCGAGCGAAACTGCGCGACACGACCGTGAACGCCAGCAACCCGGCGTGCTTGGCCCACCCCTGATTCGCCTCCAGCAGACATCCGAGCGCCTGGTCGAACGCCGCCGCATCGGTTCGCGACGCGACGATGAACCGCCACGGCTGCTCGTTGTAGCTGCTGGCGGCCCACCGAGCCGCCTCGAAGAGCGCCTTGATCAGCTCGTCCGGCACTCCCTTGGGCGCGAGCACGTACGGACTCCACCGCTCCGCCAACACCGGAAGGATCGGGACCGAAGTGACGGCGAGCTTTTCGTGAGGAGTCGGCATCGGAGTTCCGCGTTTCGTTCGGGCGACCGAAAATCCTGCTCCCCCACCGACTCCGCGGCGGAGCGATCGGGGGAACGGAGCCGCATTCTTGGGGCGCCAGGGGGAAAGGGACAAGCCCCCGGCGACCGGCGCANNCCAGGCGTGTCGGCCGCCGACACGTCGACCGATACTGCCGAAACGCCCCGGCTTCTCGCGGCGCATCGAGCCGCGTCGTTTGCCGGATCCGCGGCATCTGACCGACCTTTCCGCCCGAGAGTCGAAATCCGGCTCGGCCCCGCGCATTCCGGGGACTGACGACCTGTCCGACGCTGTCCTAGAATCCGAGCCGCTTCGAGTCGGATCGTCGTGCTCGACGACCGCGCCGGAAACGCCAGGAGGGAGCCCGATGAGCGATCGCCCGTTCGTCCATCTGCATTGCCACAGCCACTACAGCCTGTTGGACGGAGCGGGAGCGATTCCGAAGCTGGTCGAGCGAGCCAAGGAGCACGGCATGAACGCGCTCGCGCTCACCGACCACGGCAACCTGCACGGCGCGCTCGAGTTCTACAAGACGGCCAAGGGGGCGGGGATCAACCCGATCATCGGCTACGAGGCGTACATCGCGCCGGGGAGTCGGTTCTACAAGAGCGCCGGTCGGATGAAGGACTCGTCCTATCACCTGACGCTCCTCTGCCAGAACAAGACCGGGTTCCGCAACCTGGTCAAGCTCGCCTCCGCCGCCAGTCTCGAAGGGTTCTACTTCAAGCCGCGCATCGACAAGGAGATCCTCGAGGCGCACAGCGAGGGGATCATCTGCCTGAGCGGCTGCGTGTCGAGCGAGCTGAGCCAGGCGCTGCTGCGCGGCGACGCTTCGTCGATGGACGATCATCTGGCCAAGGCGGCCGAAGTGGCGGAGTGGTTCCGCTCGGTCTTCGGCGATCGCTACTTCCTCGAGATCATGAACAACGGGGTCGAGATCCAGCGGATCGCGCTCGAAGGTTGCGTCGACCTGTCGCGCAAGGTCGGCATCCCGCTGGTCGCCACCAGCGACTGTCATTACGTCGATCCGCAGGATGCCGAAGCCCAGGACGTGATGCTCTGCATCAACACCGGAAAGTTCCGGACCGATCCGTCGCGCATGCGGATGGACGGACGCGAGTATTACCTGCGCAGCCCCGAGCAGATGTACGCGAAGTTCGAGGGGCTCGAAGACGCCGTCGCGCGCAGCCAACAGATCGCCGATACGGTCGACATCGATCTGGAACTCGGCAAGCGACACTTCCCCGTCTATGCCGTTCCCGACGGCGGGACTCCCGAGCAGTACCTGCGCGAACTCTGCGTGCGCGGTCTGCTCGAACGGTACGAGGGGAACGACGAGATGGCTCCCGGAGGCCAGCTCGCGCAGGTCGTGCTCGATCGTCTGGAGCGGGAACTCGGCGTCATCAACAAGCTCGGCTTCCCGAACTACTTTCTGATCGTCTGGGACTTCGTCAACGAAGCGCGGCGACAGGGAATCCCGGCGACGGCGAGAGGATCGGGCGTCGGCGCGCTCGTCTGCTACGCGCTCTACCTGAGTCACGTCTGTCCGATCCGCTACGACCTGCTCTTCGAACGGTTCCTGGACGAGAACCGAATCGAGGCGCCCGATATCGACATCGACTTCTGCAAGGAACGGCGCGGCGACGTCATCCGCTACGTCAAGGAGAAGTACGGCGACGAGAACGTCGCGCAGATCGGCACCTTCGGCACCCTGGCGGCTCGCGCCGCGGTCAAGGATGTCGGTCGCGCGCTCGGCTTGCCGCTGGCTCGCGTCGCCGAGATCACGTCGATGATTCCCGAGGAGCTCGGGATCGAGCTGGACGATGCGATCGAGAAGAGCGCCGATCTGCGCAAGGCGTACGAAGCGGATCCCGAGGTGGGCGAGCTGCTCGATCTGGCTCGCGCCATCGAAGGCCTCGCGCGGAACGTCGGCACGCATGCCGCGGCGGTCGTGATCAGCGACCGACCGCTGACCGAATACGTTCCGCTGACGCGCGTCTCGGGCAAGGACGACGTCATCACGCAGTGGTCGATGGGGGACGTCGAGGCGGCCGGGCTGCTGAAGATGGACTTCCTCGGCCTGAAGACCCTGACGGTGATGCAGGACGCCATCGACCTGATCCGCCGCCACACGCCGGGCTTCGAGCTGGACAACGAGGGCTTCGACGACCGGGCCACCTTCGAGCTGCTCAACCGGGGCGAGACGACCGCCGTGTTCCAGCTCGAATCCGGCGGAATGATGAGCCT
>DMPQ01000157.1 GCA_003455945.1 Planctomycetaceae bacterium | reverse complement strand
TCCTCCGACCACTGCGCGATCGCTCGCAGCACGCGCGGCAGCGCCTTGCGCGGGATCGTGCCGTCCATGCAGTAGTAGTCGGGCGACAGGCGGCCGACGGCGGGAAACGCGTTCTTGCGCCCGGACCAGAACAGCAGCCGCTGCGCCTCGTCCTTCGACACGCGGATCTCGGTGGCGCCGGCGTCCCCGAGCACGCGGCGGATGTCGGCCACATGCGCCTCGACGTCGTAGATCTCGCCGAGCCCGGGGCTCATCAGCTCGATGTCGGACAGGATGCCGTGCAGCCGCTTGTGCATCTCGGACGTGAAGCCCGACATGACGCTGTTGACCACGATCAGCGTCGCGACGCCGAGCGTCACGCTGACGATCGAAGCGAGGGCGATGTAGCGCGAGCGAAGATATCGCCAGGCGAGCAGGAACTTGTACATGGCCGCTCCATCGGCTTGCGTCCCTTCCGTACCGGTCCGGAAGGATCGTCGGTCGCGGCCGGGAAGCGTCCTCGCTCCGTGCGGTGCCGCGACCTCCTGCGCGCATCGACCGGCTCGACGAGACTGATCCTCGCGAGACGCGATGCGCCGTCGTTCCGCCCGATGTCCGCTGCCGTCGCTACGCCGTTTCGGGGCGCAGCAGCGGGAAGAGGATCACGTCGCGGATCGTCGAGCTGTTCGTCAGCAGCATCACCAGGCGATCGATGCCGATCCCGAGTCCGCCGGCCGGCGGCATGCCATGCCGCAGCGCCCGCACGAAGTCGTGATCCATGCGAGCCATCGAGTCCTCTTCGGGCATCCCTTCCAGCTGGGTGCGGAAGAGACGTTCCTGAAGGTCCGGGTCGTTCAGCTCGGTGTAGGCGTTCGCCAGCTCCATGCCGCGCACGAACAGCTCGAATCGTTCGGCCACCTCGGGGCGTTCGCGCTTCCGCTTGGTCAGCGGGCAGATGCTCGCGGGGTAGTCGGTGACGAAGATCGGCCCGATCAACGCCTCTTCCACCCGCTCCTCGAACACCTCGCTCTTGACCACGTCGGGGTGCTTTCCCGCCGTTTCGAGACCGATCGATTCGGCCAGGGATCGTATCGCAACCGCGTCCTGCGGGTCTACCCCAGTCTGTTCCCCGAAGAGCTCGTCGTACGTCCGCCGCGCGAACGGTGGGGTGAAGTCGATCGTCACGTCCCCCCACGGAAGCACGAATCCCTTACCGAGCGTCACGATCGCGTCGACGATCAGCCGCTCGGTCAGGTCCATCATGCTCCGGTAGTCGCCGTACGCCTGATAGACCTCGAGCATCGTGAACTCGGGGTTGTGACGCGGACTGATTCCCTCGTTCCGATAGACCCGCCCCAACTCGAAGACCCGCTCCATGCCGCCGACCATCAGCCGCTTCAGATGCAGCTCGAGGGCGATCCGCATGAACAGACTCAGGTCGAGCGCGTTGTGATGAGTGGTGAAGGGGCGAGCCGCGGCGCCGCCGGCGATGGAATGGAGCGTCGGCCCCTCGATCTCGACGAACCCGTCATCGGCGAGCGTCCGCCGGATCGATTGCACGATCCGGGACCGAGCCAGAAAGCGATCGCGAACCCCTTCGTTGTAGGCGAGATCGACGTAGCGCTGGCGCTGCCGGAGTTCGGGGTCGACCAGCCCTTGGTGCTTGGCCGGCGGAGGCTCGATCGACTTGGTCAGAAAGTGCAGCCGGCGCGCGAAGATCGACAGCTCGCCCGTCTTGGTCAGCCGCAGCTCGCCGTCGACGCCGATCAGATCCCCCAGATCAAGGCACTCGACAAGCTGCCAATCCTGCTCGCCGAGCTGCGCCTTGCCGACGAACAGCTGGATCCGGCCGGTCCAGTCTTCGATATCGATGAAGTGGAGCTTTCCCTTGTCGCGATGGAGCATGATCCGCCCGGCCGCGCGGACCTGCGGCCCGACCAGCTCCCCCGCTCCCTGCGATTCGAGCCAGCCCCGGAACGCCTCGGGAACGAGCGGATCGGGGAGATGATGGCGACAGCCGTCGGGCGAAACGAAGCGGATCTGATGCACCCGGTCGCGAATCGCTCCGATCGACTCCCGATCGTCGAATCGCTGCCCGAACGGATCGTGCCCCAGGTCGACGAGCCGCTGGAGCTTCTCGCGGCGGGCCGCTTCGAGGAACGAAGGGTCTTCGGACGTCTGAGACTGGTTCATCGCTGCGTACCCGCGGACCGAAAGGAGAACGGAACTGGCTCGACGCGACGCCCGAACGGCGGCGCGAACCGGGGATTCTAGTGGACGGGACGGGAGATTGTCTTTGCCGGTTCGGCGCGTCGCCCGGAGAGACGCCGCACCGGATCGACTCACGCTCCCGGCGTCTCGACCGAGGTCGGCGAGTCGGCGGCAGGGGTCGAGTCGGAGGGGAGAGGGACATCCAGGCGATCGTCGTTCGACGCCTCGGTCGGCGCCTTCCCTGCGCCCCCTTCGGGAATCGGCGGCGGAAAGAGGATGGCCAGCAGCGTCACGACCGAGACGCCGGCCATGATGACGACCAGACCGAGCGTGCCGAGCGCCATGATCAGGAGCGAGCGCTCCTGAGACGAGAACGGTTCGCGTTTCCCGTTGCCGTCCGAATCGCCGCGTCGCGAGGGTTCAGCCATCGACGGCTCCGTCGACGAGCGGGAGGGTCAGGAACTCGTAGTCGATTCCGGCGGGAGCCTGCGAGCCGAAGCCGAGTTGCCGATAGAGCGTCGCGGCGCCTTGGTTGTCGCTGCGGACCTCCAAGGTGACTCGGCAACACCCTTCGGCCCGCGCCTCGGCGATCGCTCGATCGATCAGTCGCCGCGCGATGCCTCGGCGTCGCGCTTCGGCTCGTACGGTAACGTCATGCAGATTCAGCAGCGGCGCGGCGCGAAAGGTCGAGAAGCCGATGAAGGCGTTGACCAGACCGACCGGACGTCCGTCGAGCCGCGCGATCCAGCCTCGATAGGTCGGCATCCCCTTCAGTCCGTCGATCAGCCGGGCGGCGACGTCGGTCGCGAGCGGAGCCCCGGCGCCGAACTCGGTGCGGGAATAGTCGTCGAGCAGTTCGACGACCGCTCGGGCATCGTCGTCTCGGGCGAGATCGACCGGCGAGATCTGCAGAGGCGCGTCGAGGTTCATGACGGGTTGCCGGAGGTGGCGGACTTCTGCGGTTGAGGCTGCGGCTCGCTGTCGAACTCGCGCCACTTCATCGCTCGCCGCAGCGGTTCGATCCGCAGGACGACTTCGCCGTTCAGAAAGATGCGGACGGTCCCGCTGGACTGGCTGACCGCTACCGAGACGGCATGAGTGTTCCGAGTGATGGCGGCGGCGGCCCAGTGCCGAGCCCCGAGGCCGGTCGTCAGCGTGATCTCGACCGGAGCGGTATCGATGATCCGGCAACTCGCTTCGACCACGCCGTCCGAGGCGACGATGAAGGCACCGTCGAGCTGCGCGAACTCCTTGATCCCTTCCCGCACCTTGGCGTCGAACAGACTCCGTTCCTTCCGCGAATACCCCTTCACGAAGTCGAAGCAGGCAGCGTGACTCTGCTGCATCACCTTGCGATGATCGCCGACGACGAAGAGGGCACCGACCGGCTTGCCTTCCCGCCCTTCGCGACCGATCTCGACCGCCAGATCGACGACCAGCTTCAGCGTGTCGAGCGGCACCTGCGTCTCGAGACGCTGCAGGTCGCGAGCGGTGAGTCGGCCGAGATGCTCGGTCAGGCGGATCTCGGAGAGGGAGTCGATCAGCTCGTCGTCGAAAGCGGAGTAGACCGCGACGACGCTCGCTCCCGGCTTGAGCAGTTCGTCGGCGACGCTTTCGAGCAGCGCCTGAGTCAGTCGCTCGTTGACGGCGGCATCGGCCATCGCCATCTTCAGGCGGACCGTCGCGATCCCCTGCTTCTCGGCTCCGGCCAGCACTTCGTCATGACTCGACGCGACGACGATGCGCGGCCGCGGATCGATGGCGAGCAAGTCATCCCATGGAGCCGGATCGTCGAGCAGCAACAGGAGCGCATCGGCATCGCGGCCGGCGGCGAGGGTCGCCGCGGCTCGGGCAAATCTCAGCAGGGTCGCGTCCGCCTTCGTCGCCGCCATGCCGCGAATCTTCCTCTCGATGTCGCACGAGACGCCGACCTGCGCGCAAGGTCGGACCGAGAACCCCGACCGCTGCCGCCGTCGATTGCGGGAGCGGAGCGAAAGAACGGCAGCTTGCCGAAGACTGCCGAAGCTCCTCCCGAAAACGGCCGAGGTGGCAGCATCCTAGAGAGTGCGGGAGGTCTCGACAACCTGGGCCGCCGGGTCGATCGCGCGGAAGCTCGCGGCGAGCCGAAAAGCGGGGGTCCGCTCCGATCGATCGACCACCGCAAACGATCGCGCATCGCCGCGTCGCACCAAGTGTCCTGCCGGTACGACGCCTGCCGATCGGCGGTTCGCCGACGATCGCGGAGGGTTCGCCACCGGACGCTCGGCATCGAACCCGGCTTGCCGGCTCCGCGGCGAGATCAGCGCCATTCCAGTCGCGGGCCCCCTTGGCCGATCCGCGCTCCGAAGACGCGCTGATCGTACAGGTTGAGCGCGTGGAGCGCGTGCCCCTTGGGACCGATCTCCCACTTGGTCGATCGCTCGTTCCAGAGCAGGTCGTTCAGATAGCCGACGGTGCGAACCACCTCGGGCGAACGCAGCTGTTCCTCGGGAAGGGAGTAGACGAGCCATTCGAGAATGTGGCCGGTCGTCTGGATCCGTCGCTGATCGTCATCCCGCGCCTCGCGGCGTTCGAGCCACTTGGTCGAGAAGCTGCCGTCCGGGTTGCGCAGCCCGATGGCATGCTGCTGAAAGTCGTTGACATACCGGGCGGCGCGAGCCCATTCGCCGTCGATCGACTTCCCTTCCGAACGGCGATAGCGGATGGCATACGACAGCCCCATCAGACGATGTGTCCCACCGCATGCCGCCCCGATCACCGGCTGATCGATCTCTTCGCGGATCAGCCGTTCGATCGTCCAATCCTGACCGTCGTCCGACTTCCAGCTCGCGTCGCTCGGCAAGTAGTGCGCGAACGCGATGAGCTTGAACGTCAGCTCGGTCTTCGGCCGGCAGGTCCGCTGCTCGTATTCGATCAGGTCCTGCACCGTCAGTCGCAGATTGCCGATCCGCAGCTCGTAATCGGCCGGCACGTACGACTGAGCCAACATCGCCAGGAACTGCCCTTCGTGCCCCTGGAGACCGGGGCCGACGTTCATGACGAGCTCGCCGTTGCGGCTGGCCATCAGCTGCTGGCCGCGGCAGCGACCGTTCCAGGCAAGCCAACCGATGGCGTTCACCTTCTTGCCGTCGGCGATGACCGTGGTGTCGACGCCGTAGGCGATCAGCGCGTGCATGATCCCCCACGGACTGTACTCGTTCGCCGATTCGTGGCGCTGGTGATAGTGCATCAGCGTGCGACGGACGCGCTGGCGAAGATCATCCAGACGCTCGCGCGGTACCGGTGCGCCCAGAAACTCGTAGCTCAGTTCCGGCTCGCTCCCCACCGACGATTCGGCATCGTCGTCGGGCGTCAACTCGGTGGGGTCGGTATCGCCGATCGGTCGGCGCGCCGGCGCATCGTCATCCGATTCGTCGTCAGCGTCTCGACTCGGAGAGCGCGAGTCTCGATTCGGTCGAGCGTCGTCGGCGGAACGACGCGGAGCGGCGAGGACCGGCGAGCCGTTCGTCGGCGGCTTGGCGCGATCCGCTCCCACCGGCTTGTCCGTCGGCGAGCGACCTTCGCTGNNTGTCCCTTGCGGTCCGTCGAGCGGCACGACGCGAAAGGGGCCCGAGGCGTTCTCGGGGGGGAGCAGCATCGCGCGGACGACGACTTCGGAGCGGGGTTCACCCGACGCCGGGGTTCGCTGGGGGTCGTCGGCGAGGGCAGGGGCGATCCAGGAACCGAGCATCAGCAGCGCGGCGGCCGTTCCGAGCATGCGCATCGACCTCGTTGCCTGGCGAAGCGGAGCTCCCGGTGCGGGAAACGGGGAGCGAACGGGGTTCGTATCGGCGGTACCGAGGTTCGGAATCACGGAGGTCAGCCTCGTGCGAATAGTCGCCGCAGGTTGCGGCATCGGCGGTTCGGCGAACGAACGGTCCGGNNGGCGTGCGAGACGGCTCGCTGCCGGACGGGACTTCGACGGCGCGGGGGGCGTCTTACTTCCAAGGGAACTCGAGCAGCCGCGCGAATCGGGATTGAGGCGCGGCGGCCGGGAGCTCGCCGCGAGCGTAGGCCTGCCATCGTTCGATGTCGGGCCCGAAGTCCTGACCGGTCGAATCGCGAAGTGACTCGATGGCCCGGTACTGGATCGCAGGACTCCGGTCATCGAGCACCGCGACGAGCGCCTGCATCGCTCCGGGGTCGTCGAACTTTCCGAGGCCGCGAGCGGCGGCAAGTCGGACCGACGACTCGGTCTCTCCCTGGAGCGTCGCCGCCAGCAGCGGAACGGCATCGGGAGATCCGGTCTTGCCGAGCGCCGTACAGACGGCGATCCGCACTTCGATGTCCTCGTCGCGCAGGCCGGTCTCGAGCGCGGCGACCGCGCGAGGGTGACCGCATTCGCCGAGCACACGAGCCGCTTCGATCCGCGCGAGCGGCTGGTCGTCCTCGTGCAGGATCTCGCTGAGACGCGCGACCGACTGTTCGGAATCGAGGCGATCGATCTTCGCGGCCGACCGACCGAGACTGCGGATCGTCGCCCGCTTGGCGTCGAGCGAGAGGGCGAAGCGGTTCTCTTCTTCCCACTTCTTGACGACCCAAGGGTTGTAACGCCCGAGACGCCAGAACGGCCCCTCGGCGCAACCGACGCTCGTGGCGATCAGCAGCCCGACGAGCGACATCATCCGTGGATTCATGCGACGCTTCCCGACGTTGCGCTGTTCGACGTTGCCGCTAGGAATGGCTGTCGCGCGACCGAGGCGCACGACTCGTCGACGGTCGTTCGGCGCGGACGTTACCAGGACCTTGAAGCGAGCGCCAATGCCAATCGAAGCGATTCGAGCGAGTCGCCGAGAATGCCTTGGAGCACGAAGCACCGCCTCGCATCGGGTCACAGCAACGCCAGCCCGAAGCGTCAGCGAGGGGTAACCCCATGCCTCACGGCAATGGAAGGTGCGACCGAGGGCGGGCGCACTACGGTAAACGCATCGCCTCCGCGTGGGCCCGCGTCGTCCTCGANNCGCTGCGACGCGCGAACGGAATCATCGTCGCACGCCCTCGGTTCGGGACGAGCCGGCGCCACGCAGAGGCACCCCGTGCCTTACGGCCCGAAAATCGATGCGACCGGGGGCGGTCGCAGTACGGTGAACGCATCGCTTCGGCGTGGGCCCGCGTCGTNNTCGGGACGAGCCGGGGCCACTCCAAGGCACACCGTGCCTCGCCTCACATCACGCGACCGAGATCAACCGGCTCGACGTCGCGAGGCTTCTTCCGGCGTTTCGACCGACAGCTTTTCCGCCGACGGTTCCGCCTGTCCGACGACGCGCGGCAACGGTCCGGCGAGCGGACCGCGAACGGGAATCGAGCGACCGTGCCAGGCGTGTTCCCGGATCTCGTCGAGAATCCGCTCCGCGACCTGCAAGGCGCGCATTCCCTGTCGGCCGTCGACAGTCGGGCGACGATCCCCGCGGATCGCGCGGGCAAAGTCGGCCTGTTCGTCGAGGATCGCGTTGGAAGGAGTGACCTGCTCGTCGACCAGCGGCAGCCAGCGACTGAAGAGCTCGCTCTTCACCTGATCCTTTCCGCTCGCGTCGAGCGACAGGAACGGAACGGCTCGGGCGAGCAGATCGGGATCGGGAGCGATCGAACGGACCGCTCCGGCCGTCAGATCGGCTCGGGCAAAGGCGCGATCCGAGAACGCGGTGACGCTCCGCTCTCGCGTGAAGCTGCAGCGCGACGCCTCGAGAGTCGCGACGCTCCCGTCCTCGAACTCCAGGCGCGCCTGAGCGATGTCTTCGTGATCGCCCATGATCGAGATGCCGACCGCATCGACCTTCGTGACCGGTGCCTCGATCAGCGACAGGACCAGGTCGAGATCGTGGATCATCAGATCGAGCACGACACCGACGTCCGTCGAGCGGAAGGTGTATTCGCTCAGGCGCCGAGTCTGAACGAACTTGGCTCGTTCGATCCGCTCCGAGAGGCGTCGAAAGGCGGGATTGAACCGCTCGACATGGCCGACCTGCAGCACGGCGTCGGAGCGCTGCGCCAGATCGATCAGCTCGGCCGCCTGACGCGAGTCGACGGTGATCGGCTTCTCCATCAGGACATGGATCCCTTCGGCCAGGAATCGACGTCCGAGCTGATGATGGAGCGCGGTGGGAGCGGCGACGATCGCCGCTTCGGGCATTCGCGACAGTTCGTCGATCGAAGCGAAGGTCGGCGTTCCGAACTCCTTGCCGACCCGTTCGCGAGCGGCGGGATCGGGATCGATCACGCCGATGACGTCGAGCGATTCGAGGGAGCAGGCCAGACGCGTGTGGATCCGTCCGAGATGTCCGGCTCCGACGACGACCGTTGCGATGCGACTCACGCGACCTTCCTCCTGTCACGGCCGCGGCCGTGGCGTCCGAGCACCTGGTTGTCGATGAAGGCGAAGAGGTTCTCGACCTCGGGGACCATCGTCCCGTTCGCCTTGAGGATCTCGCGGGCGTTCTCGACGCCGACTCGCGAGCGATACAGCAGCCGATGCGCCTCGGTGAGCGCTCGGATGGTGGCGAGCGGGAAGCCGTTGCGCTTCAGGGCGACGACGTTGACGCAGCGGGGCCGAGTCGGAATCCCTTCGCTGAGCATGTACGGCGGGCTGTCGTGAATGACTCGGCTGAGCCCGCCGATGAAGCTGTAGCTGCCGATCGAGGTGAAGTGATGGACGGCGACGGCGCCGCTGATCGTGGCGAAGTCGTGGACGTGGCAATGGCCGCCGAGCATCGTGCCGTTGGCCATGATGACTCGGTCTCCCACCTTGCAGTCGTGGGCGATGTGGACGTTGGCCATCAGGAAGCACTTGTTCCCGAGCCGCGTGATGCCGTCTTCCTTTTCGGTCGCCCGATTGATGGTGACGCATTCGCGGAAGATGTTGTCGTCGCCGATCATCACGCAGGTTCGAGCCCCGTGATAGCTGACGTCCTGCGGCTCGCCGCCGAGCACGCAGCCCGGATGGACATGGTTGCCCGAGCCGATGAGGACGCGCCCCTTCACGACGACGTTGCTCTCGAGCACCGTCCGATCGCCGATCCGGACATCCGGCCCGATGACGCAGAAGGGACCGATCGAGACGTCCTCGCCGATCTCCGCCCGAGGATCCACCGAGGCCAGATTCGAGATGCGCGTTGCCATGCTGATGATTCCGGTAGCGTCCCTGAACCGGTCGTCCGAAAGGCTCGTAACGCTCCGCGACGGAACGGGTGTGCGAGCGATCTCGGACGTTCGACGTCGACGGGTCGACGATCCGCACCGCGCGGTCGTGACGTCGTCGGCCGTCTTCAGGCCGTCTTCCTGACGGCCTTGGGCAAACCTTCGGAGGCGTTGCGGGAAGCTTCCGAAAGCTCCCCTTCGCGCCATTCCGCTTCGTGCAGCAGTCGCCGCACCATTTCCGCATTCAGTCGGTGGCCGCTCCGGTAAGCCGTGAAGCGTCCCACCAGTCGACATCCGGCCAACGCCAGATCGCCGATCAGATCGAGCGTCTTGTGTCGAGCGCACTCGTCCGGAAAACGCAAGGCGTTCCCGATCGGACCCCGCTCGTCGAAGATCAACAGGTCCTCATGTCCGACATGCCGACCGAGCCCCTGATCGCGAAGCCACTGGGCTTCACGCGCCAGCAGGAAGGTGCGTGCGTCGGCCAGCTCGCGAGCGAAGTTCGCCGGCGTGACGTCGAGCGCGTAGCGCTGCTGACCGATCACCGGATCGTCCGCATAGTCGACTCGGAATTCACATCGATATTCGCCGGCGAGCGACGGTTCGGCCTGCACCCAACTCCGCTCGTCCCCCACGCGGATCGTCTGGCGGACGACCAGTGTCGGTGCGGGAAGCGACTGGAGAACCGAACCGGCCTGTTCGAGAGCGCGAGCGAAAGGACCGGCGGAGCCGTCGAGACCGGGAAGCTCGGCGCGGTTGACTCGAATCTCGCAGTTGTCGATCCCCGCAGCGGCGAGCGCGGCGAGCACGTGCTCGACCATCTCGACCGACGCGGTCCCGCTCGCCAACACCGTTCGCAGCGGCACTTCGATCCGATTGCCGACGCAGACCGGTATCCGATGACGTTCCGCGAGATCGGTCCGCACGAAGCAGATGCCGCTCGACGCGGGAGCCGGGTGAAGAGCGACTTCGACTTCGAGCCCGCTCCAGTAACCGCGACCGGTCACCGAAACGGGACGAGCGAGAGTCCGCTGAGGATCACGGGACGACATCGGCAGGATCACCTGAAGAGCGAGCGGAACGAAACGGGCGATACGGATCGCGTGACGACTCAGCGATTCGGGCCGGCGGTCGGACGAGTCGCGGTGGCCGGAGCGGCTTGGCCGCCGTTGACCTGACCGATGATCAGATCGGTGATGTCACGTCCCGCCTGGTACATCACCTCGCGGTTGACCCCTTCGAGAATCGACTTCGGATCCTTCGGATCGATCGGCTCCGAGTTGAACTTCAGGACCAGATTGATGCCGTTGTTGTCGGCAAAGGCGGCGATCGCGTTGGTCACCTCGATGTAGGTCTCGAAGTAGAGCTTCGCTTCCTTGTCGACCAGTTCGCGCCCCTTCTTNNAGTCAGCTGACTCTCCGCCTCGCGGAACGCTGCGCTGTTGGGGTCCTGAGTCCGAGCGGCCTCGACGCGGGTCTGGAGCTTCTCCTGCTCCGAACGCATCATCGCCTGGAACGATTCGGCGTCCTTCTTCAGCAGCTCGAGCTCGGCGTTGAAGCGGCGGTGATTCTTGAAGATGCGAGCGACGTCGACCAGCGCGACGCGCTGCGGCGCCTCGACCGGAGGAGCGGCGAGCGACGGCATCGCGAAAGCGAACGAGGCGATCAGAGCCAGAGAAAGGCGGAGGATCATCGACACGGCCGGCACTCCATTGCTCGGGTGAGTCGGTATCGGACGGCGAACCGCGTCGATCGGCGTCGCGGACCGTTCCGCGAAGAGGCTCGGATCGTCGGGATTCGACGCTCGCCGGCCCGCAATGCGGGCCGACGGGTGCTCGACGTTCGATCCGTCGAACGCGGCGAAGCGACTCCTCGGTCGCTCCACGAACGGAGCGGGGGAGGGGCGATTCGCGGGGACATTCTGCCGAGTCGTCCCGAACGGGACAAGATCAACCTGATGCGACTCGCGGAACCGAACGACTCCGTGTGCGGCCGAGACGAAACCTGAGGCGAACGAGTCGCCGTCTCGATCGGTCGCCGACGGAGTCGACCGGAGGATCGAATCGTCAGAATCGTCAACCTCGCTCCAACTTATCGGCCCGATCCTCGGGCAGGTTGCGACGAGTTGCTCGGAATCGATCCGCCGCGGCGCCGATGGAGGGGCACGTTCGCTAGCAAGCGACGACGATCGTCGTTCGCTCCTGGAAGCAGGATCGCCGATCGAAACGGGAGCGCATCGAACGACGCGAGTCGGCGAACGGATCGGCGTTCGTGAGTCGTCGTTTCTTCCGAACGATGCCTGGGCCAGGGTCGGTCAACGCAGGGCCTCGCGACGCGCCACGACGCTCGCTAGCAAGCGTCTCCGTCTCGACGCTTTCTCGCGAGTCGACAAACTCCCCTTGCCGACTCCTGTCGGTTCGGCTACTTACCCCGACCGGTCGATCGCCTCGCGAGACAGTCGCGGCGATCGATCCGCATCGTCGAGGGACCACGGCAGCGGCGGAGCCGCTTCTCCCCTCGATGCTTCGAGCTCAGGGAGGAGTCGCCATGAGGTCCGCATCGGCCCCGTCACGTCGTCCCGAATCCGTCGAACGGATCGGCCGATTGCCTGCCGTCGGTCTTCGTGCCGCCATCGGCCGTCGTGTCGCGATCCGCCGTCGCTGCTCCTTGCGGCTGATGCTCGCTCTGTTGCTGCTCGCGCTCGGATCGACGAGCGACGCACCGCTGTCGGCTCAGACGCCGTTCGATCTGCCGGACATCCAAGGGGATTTCACCCCGGCCCAAGGTCAGCTGATTCTCGACGTCAAGATCGTCGGCAACCGCCGCGTCTCGAAGAACCAGATCCTGGCTCGCCTGAAGTCTCGTCCCGATCGGGTCTTCGATCCCGATCTGATCCAGGCGGATGCTCAGGAACTGATGCTGATGAAGGAGTTCCGCAACGTCCGCCCGTACGTCAACGAGACGCCGGAGGGGGTCATCGTCACCTTCGAGGTCTCCGAGAAGAGTCGCATCGAGAAGATCGAGTACGTCGGGAACCGCGCCGTCTTCACGCGAACGCTGGCGAAGGAGACCGGCCTGAAGGTCGGTGACCCGCTCGATCTCTACGCGATCCGTCAGGCCAAGGAGCGGATCGAGGATTACTACCATCGCAAGGGTTTCCCTCGCACCGAGGTCACGATCGTCGAAGGGAACGAACCGACCGATTCGGAAGTGATCTTTCTGATCAGCGAGGATCGGATCCAGAAGATCGAGGAGGTCGATTTCGTCGGCAATGCCTTCGTGTCGGGCTCGCGACTGACCAGCTTCGTCAAGAGCAAGCCGGGGATGTTCGCGCCGATCTATCACAACCGCTACGTCGCCGACGTGCTCGCCGCCGACCGCGACAAGCTGACCGCCTACTATCGTCGCTACGGGTTCTTCCGGGCGCGAGTCGATTCGGAGGTCGAGTACAACGAGGACCACTCCGGCGTGATGGTCCGTTTCGTCGTCGACGAAGGGCCTCGCTATCGGGTCCGCAACATCTCGTTCGCCGGCAACCAGATCTATTCGACCGAGGATCTGTTCAGCCTGATCGAAATGCAGGTGCGCGAGGACTACGACGGCAACGATCTGGAACGGGACACCAATACGCTCAAGGATCTCTACGGCGCCAACGGCTACATCCAGTCGACGGTCGAGCCGGAGATCCTGTTCCTCGAAGAGCCGGGCTGGGTCGACCTGGTCTACAAGATCGAGGAAGGGGAGCAGTATCGAGTCGGTCGGATCAACGTCAACATCAGCGGCGAGTACGGCATCACGAAGCAGTCGGTCGTGCTGGCTCGTCTGGGCCTGAGGCCCGGCGACATCGTCGACATCCGCCAGATCCGCGACAGCGAACGCCGCCTCGGCGCCTCGGGCCTGTTCCTGACCGATCCGGGGCAGGAGCCGCGGATCGAGGTCCGCCCGTCGGACGACGAGTTCCGCGAGAGCACCCGCTCGGCCTTCCGCAGCCAGAGTCCGGACGGAACGGCCGAAGTGCAGCTCGATCTCTTCCTGGTCACTCCACCGCCGCAGCCCGAAGAGCCGCGAGGGATACGCCGGATCCTTCCCTGGTGATCGCTCGTCGGTTTCCGCGCTCTGCGGCGCCGCGCCGCTCGGCCTCAGCCCTCTCGCACGTCTGGACAGGCATGATCGCACCGCACTCCACCGCTACGTCGTCCGGCAGCCGCGAAGCTGCTCGACCTTTCGTCGCGGATCGTTCGGCGCTCGCGACGACGCTCGGTCTTCCGGCGCGCGAGGTCGCCCGAGTCGTGATGCTGTCGCTGCTCGGCTCGATCGGCCTCGCGACCGGCTGTCGCGGCTTCGGTTCCGGCGCGGAATCGCTGGCTCCGCCGCCGACGCCGAACCGGGCCACTTCCCAGACGCGCCGACTGCTCGGCCTGGCCGAACGGCCGCTCGATGCTGCCGCC
>DMPQ01000360.1 GCA_003455945.1 Planctomycetaceae bacterium | reverse complement strand
GCCCGGCCAACAGCCCGCGCACTTCGCCCGGACGAAACCGCGAGACGGTCAGCACGATGGTCAGCCCACAGACGATCGCGCTGGCCGCGAAACCGATCGCCAGCGCCACCGGGTCGACATGCAGACTCAGGAACGGCGTCCGGACCGCGCCGACCCACCAGGTCTGCAGCCCCAAGACCATCAAGGCCGCATAGGCGATGCCGATGCCGCTCCCGAGCAGACTCCCCATCAGCGCCACGATCATCCCCTCGGCCGCCGCCAGTCGAGCGACGTCGCGGCGCGAGAAACCGAGCGCCAGCATCGTCCCGATCTCTTCCAGCCGACGTTCCAGTCCCAGTCGATAGAGCAGGATGACCAACATCAGCGCCGCGACGATCACGAACAGACTCTGCCCCAGAAACAGTCCGTCGAACGGCGTCGTCCCGGACGCGGAGCGGAGACCGTCTCGCTTCGCCGCCGTGAAGGCGAAGCCGAGCCGATCTTCCGAGGCGTGCAGCCGCTCGACGATCCGCCGCTCGAGCTCCTCGCCGGTCAGTTCGCGAGCCGACACGCGGAACCCGGTCGCCTCACCGAAGCGACTCCCCCAGAGCCGTCGACCGAGTGCTGCCGCGACGAATCCCTTCGGCGTCGTCCGGTGGAACTTCCAGTACTCGTCGTCCTGCTTCCGGATCCGATCGGCCGTCGGGAAGGGCAGATCCCAGTTCTCGATCGAGTCCTGATCGGTGACGCCGGGGACGACCGGCGTCAGATCGGGGTCATTCGCCCAGGTCGGCGGCGACAGGAAGCGCGCCGGTCGGCGGCGCGAGGCGGCCTCGGCCGGCTCGGTCAGCGCGGCGATCGCTACCAGCTTCAGATCGACATGCGCCTCGTCGGTCTTTCCGTGTGTCGTCTCGGGACGGTAGTAGGTCATCCGAATCCGATCGCCGACTCGGGCTCCGAGATCGTCGGCCGCCCAGCGGTTGAGAACGATCTCGTCCTCGGCCAGATCGGGAATCGGTCGCCCATCGACGTCGAGCGGCCGAAACGCGTCGTCGAAGTCGAGCGCCGACACCATCGAGAACGGCACGCCGCTCCGCCCGTCCGGTTCCTCACCGCCCTCCCCGAAGCGATCGAGATCGTTTGCCAGGTAGGTCAGGATCTCGGTCGCGCCGGTCCCCTGCAGCGCCGCTCGCAACTCGGTCGCCATCGCCGGTTCGATCACCATCCGATCGCTCGCGACATACCACCAATCGAACAACGGCGCCTGGTCGCCCACCGTCGGCGCCGTCGAGCGTTCGAGCAGCAGTCCGTAGTCGGCGAAGCTCGGCGCCAGCTGCCGACCGAGTCGCTCCGTCGCGTCGCTCTCGGGAGCCGCTTCGATCGCATCGTCTCCGGCCCAGAGCGTGTTGATCGAACCTTCGGGTAGGTCATACACGCTTCGCAGACGATCGATCGCGACCCAGGCGGTGCGCGGCGCGAGCTGCGTCGGAAACGGGCCGAATCGTCCGACTCCGGCATCCTCGATCACTTCGATCACTCGCAATCGAGGCATCGACCAGGTGAGATCCTCCTTCTCTCCCAGCGGACTGTCGCTCGACACCGCCTGGAACTTCGGCGGGCGGAGCGTCACGAGCACCTCGGCTCCGGCCGCGACCTGATCCGGTTCGATTCCCAGATCCTCGGCCAGTTCGCGGTTGAGGATCACTTCCCCTTCCCCGGGCGCCCGTTTCGGTCGCGCGACCTCCGGCCAGAAGTCGGCGATCCGCTCGTCCGCTCCGATCAGCTGGACATCGGCCGAGCGACGGACCGCCCCCTCCCCCGTCGTCTCGGCGGTGGTGCCCGGGAGCCAGAGGAGCCCGGCGAGATGCGGCCTCGCGCCGTCGAGTTGTTCGAGCGCCGCGGTACCGTCGAAGAAGCGACGACTCGTCAGGATCTCGTCGATCCGACCGAGTCGATCGAGCGTCAGCCCGCGCAGACTTCCGCGCATGCTCGAACCGACCAGCAGCGATCCGGTCAGCACGGCGGTCGCCGCCGCGACGCCGAGCGCCACCGAGACGTGGATCCGGCGGTGGTACGAGAGACTGCGGACCAGCCAGGTCATCCGATTCATCAACTCTCTCCTCAGCTCCGCCCGGCGCAATCGATCGTCGGACAGTGTGCCGCTCGACCGATCGACGGCCGCGCGTTTCTGCGCCGCGTCTCGTCGGATACGGCGGTACCGCGCCGTGCATCAGCTCGTCGCGGTGCCGTGCATCAGCTTGTCGCCGCGCCGGCCGGCACCGTCTCGCCCTCTTCGATCCTCAGACAGCGCGGAAAGCGAGTCGCCAGGTCGGCCGCATGCGTCACGACGATCAGCATCGTTTCGTGATCGGCGGGCAGATCGACCAACAGTTCGCCGATCGATCGGGCATTGTTCGGATCGAGACTCCCGGTCGGCTCATCGGCCAGCACCAGGCGCGGGCGGCGGAGCAGCGCTCGCGCCACCGCGGCGCGCTGTCGCTCGCCCCCCGACAATTCGCCGGGTCGATGGTCGCGACGCCCCGCCAAACCGACTCGCTCGATCAGCTCCTCGGCCCGACGGATCTGCTCTCGATCCGCCCGACCTCCTGCCACCGCCGGCAACACGACGTTTTCGAGCACCGAGAGTTGCGGCAGAAGATGGTGTTCCTGGAAGACGAACCCGATCCGCTCGCCGCGAAATCGAGCCAGTTCGGGTTCCGACAGCCAGAACGGATCGACGCCGCTCAAGCGGAGCGATCCCGACGTCGGACGATCGAGCGTGCCGATGATCTGCAGCAGCGTGCTCTTGCCGCAGCCGCTNNCCGCTCGGGCCGACGATCGCCAGCCGCTCCCCCGGCGTCATCTCGAACGAGATCCCGCGCAGGATCTCGAGCGGTTCCCCTCGCGTCGGATAGCTGCGGCGGATGTCGCGGACTTCCAGCTCGGCCATGCCCTCTCCCGTCACCGTCGACGCCGACGTGGGAACGGTCGACATGCCACGCCGTCTCGCTCCGCTCCCATCGCCCTGCATTGTTCCCCTCCACCGCCGCGGCCGAAAGGGTCCCCGGACGGCCGGTAGTCTGCGCAGCCGAGCCGATCCCGTTCGTCGTGCG
>DMPQ01000218.1 GCA_003455945.1 Planctomycetaceae bacterium | reverse complement strand
GCGCTTCGCTTCGGGCTGGTTGGATCGGTCAGGAACCGCTGCCCCTGCCTGGGCCCGCGTCGACGAACGACCGGTTCGTTGAGTCGTTCGAAGGGCAGGACTACGATGGCGCGAACCGGACGCCTCGGTCGCTTCCGCCGCGTTCCGCTCCGGTCTCGCCGCCGGGATCGGCCGGACCTGATCGTGACGGAGCGCCCATGCATCGCCGAGCGCACCGCCGTCGCACGGGAGTCGCAACGTGAACGCGTCGACCATCTCGGGAATCGTCTGCCCTGCCTGCGAGTCGTCGGTCGGTGACGACTCGAAAGCCGACGGCCGATTGCGCCCCTGCCCTCACTGCGGCTTTTCGTTCGAGTGGATTCTTCGGTCCGCCTGGGACGATTCGCGAGGCTCGGAACCGTGGCGCGATCTCCTGGCGCGTCTGCCGATGCCGCAGACCGTCGTCGAACACACGTCTCGGCGCGCCGCCGGAGACGTCTCGGTGACGGCATCGACGACACCTCTTCCGCCGATGCTTGCCCCGCCGCGCGCCTCGCTTCGGTCGTCGAGCGAGCTACCGATCCCTCCCACCCCTCCGCCCCCCTTGATCGACGCGCGCGGTACCACGGAGCGACGACTCGAGGGGAGCGACATCGCCGAGGGGTCGGCGCGCGATCTCGAAGTCGGCAGCGAACCGATCGCGATTCGCGTCCGCACTCGCTCGATTCCGCTCGCCGGCGCTGATGCGACGGCGCAGTCGAATCAGGCAGCGGACTCGGCCGATGATCCGTCGGACACCGTCAGCGACCCGGCTCACCGTCGCCGCACCGGTCATCATCAGCGTCTGGTGCTGACGGTCGTCGTGCTGCTCGGCACGCTCGGCGCCGCGGCGGTCTGGATCGCGCTCGGCGGACCGTGGCGCTCGGGGGACTCGAACGCCGATCGATCCGAACGAGCGGCGGAAGCGTCGGGGAGTTCGACTGCGGAACGGATCACCGGTACTGCGTCGATCGACGCGAACTGGCCGATCGAGCGGCTCGGTGCGCCCGGCGAACTTTGGGATCGCGTCTCCTCGTATCTGGTCCAGGTCGACCTGACCGAGCCGACCGGAACGCGTCGTTCGGCCGGCGTGCTGGTCGATTCACGAGGGTGGATCATCACGGTCGGATCCGCCGAGACGACCGGATGGCGCGTCGCGCTCGCTCCGGCCGACGGACCGCGAGTCGACGCCGGAGCACCGGCGATTCGAGTCGACGGTCCGATCGCGCGCCGTCCCGGCTGGGGGCTGGTCGTGTTGCAGGTCGACCCCGCTCCGTTTCGCGCCTTCGGTGATCTGAAGTTCGCCGGCGATGGAGCGATCGGGAGCGACTGGACCTCGGTCGGCCCCGGAACCGACGGGCATTGGCTGTCGGCGCTTCTCGACCTGCGCGGCTCGGAATGGGAGCACGGGTTCGCGATTCCCGATCGCTTCGATGCCGCCCGACTCGGCGGCTTGCTGCTCGATCGTCGCGGATTGCCGTTCGGAGTCGCACGAGCCGCGGAAGACGGTAGCCGCGCCGGCGTCGTTCAAGGGGCGGAACTCGTCGCCTGGATCGACGAATTGCGCCGCGACGAACCGACGGTCGAGTCGCCGGTCATCGGCGCCGCGACCGGCGAGCGGGAGACCGATCCTTCGGAGGCATCGACGTCGGGGGCGCCGGCCCCAGACGCGATGCCGGGGAACGGCGGCGCATCCGAAGCAGCCGATGTTCCGCCGACCGTGCTCGACTCGATCGATCGGATGCGGGAGCTGCACGAGCGGCTGATCGCTGCCGAAGAACTCTCCGAACCCCAGACCTATCGACTGGCGGCCGAACTCGCCTGGCGGACGACGGTGGCCGAAGAGCTGGAGGATTCGACGTCGATCGAAGGAGGAGCTCGCTTGTTGTTCGGCCAGGGAGCCGCGACGGTTCGCGATGCCTGGATGCGTTCCGCCTGGAAGGACGACACGGCACTCGGCCGGATCAACCGGCAGGCGATCCTCTCGTGGCCCGAGGTCCGCGGGTTCTGGGGCTACGCGGTCGTCGAGGATCCTCCCGGCATCGCTCCGCGCACCGAAGACGGAGACCATGTCGTGCTGCGGCTGATCGATACCGAACAGCGGATCGCCGTGCCGGTCTCGCTGGCGCACGACGATCTGAAGGTCGACTCGCGTTGGCTGGTCTGGGGGAGTGTCGAACCGCGGAAGCGCCTGACGCTCGGCCCGGAACGCCCGTCGGTGCCGGTGGTGCACAGTCGCTATCTGATCGAGGAGCCTGAAGTGCTGATTCCGGCCGGTGCGGGAGGAGCGGCCGATTCGGGCGAACGGTGACGCGACGGCGTCACGCACGGGGGAAGCCTCCGACCGCTCCCTGCCGACGGTCGACCCAGGCCGGTATCATGAGTCGTTCGAAGCCTGCGGGGGAACGACGCCTCGCGGCGCCGGTCCCCGACCGACTCCTTGCCCCTCTCGCCGATCGAATCTCACGATGGCTCATACCGCCGAGTTTCCCGCGACCCGCGACCGGATCGCGGAGGTCCCGATTCGCGAACTCGCCGAGACCTTCGGCACGCCGACGTATGTCTACGACCTGTCGGTCGTCGGCAAGCGCATCGACGATCTCGCCGCGTTCGACGTCATCCGCTACGCCCAAAAGGCGAACTCGAACCTCGCGGTCCTCGACTATGCCCGCCGCCGCGGCGTCCGCGTCGACGCGGTGAGCGCCGGCGAGATCGCTCGCGCCTTGGCGGCCGGTTACCGACCGGGGCGTCAGCCGACCGAGATCGTCTATACGGCCGACATCTTCGACCGGGCGTCGCTCGAAGCGGTCGTGAAGTATGACCTGCTCTGCAACCTCGGTTCCCCCGACATGATCGAGCAGTACGGCCAGGCGGCTCCCGGCCGCGGGATCGTGCTGCGGATCAATCCCGGCTTCGGGCACGGCCACAGTCAGAAGACGAACACCGGCGGGCCTCAGTCGAAGCATGGGATCTGGCACGAGCAGCTCCCCGAATGCGTCGCGCTCGCGAAGCGCTACGACCTGAGGATCGTCGGCCTCCACATGCATATCGGCTCGGGGACCGACTTCGAGCATCTGGCTCAGGTCTGCGGCGCGATGGAGCGGATCGCCGTCGACTATGGGATCGAAGTCCGCTCGATCAGCGCCGGCGGCGGCCTGCCGATTCCGTATCGGGTCGGCCAGGCGACGATCGACCTGGAGCGTTATCACGCGGTCTGGGCCGAGACGCGCGATCGACTGGCACGGCGATTCGGCCATCCGGTCGAGCTCGAGATCGAACCGGGGCGTTATCTGGTCGCCGAATCGGGTTACCTGATCACCGAGATCCGCGCGGTGAAGCGGATGGGAGACAACCTCTTCTATCTGGTCGATGCCGGCTTCAACAATCTGGCGCGCCCGATCCTGTACGGCGCCTATCACCCGATCTCGATCTGCCCGGCCGACGGCCGCGCGTCGACCGATCTGGTCGAGGCGATCGTCGGTGGTCCGCTGTGCGAATCGGGAGACATCTTCACGCAGGAGGAAGGGGGCTTCGTCTCGCGCCGCTCCCTTCCCGCCGCCAAGGTCGGCGACCTGCTGATTCTCGAGCGAGCCGGCGCGTATGGCGCGGTCATGGGCTCGAACTACAACTCCAAGCCGCTGGCGGCCGAGGTGACGATCGACGGCGGACGCCCCTTCCTCGCCCGGCGCCGCCAGACGCTCGACGAGATCATGCAGGGGGAGGCGATTCCGGGGCGCTGAACGCGAATGCCGCGACCGACACCGGTCGCGTCGAACTCCTCGACGGCAGCGATCCCTCTTCGTTCCGCCCCGCTCGTCCCTCGCCCCGCTCGATCGGCCGTTGGGTTCCGCCCCCCTCGGCTTTCCCTTACCATTCGGGGATCGCCGGGCGGCGGCGGACGAGGAGCGTCCCTTCCGGCCGCCGGCGATCACGAGTCGCGAGGCCGCTTGCGCCGCCTCCGCCGCACTCCCCACAACCGGGACGCGCGCTCCTGCCGAGCGACCGTCCACGAGGACTCTGCTCAATGCAATTGGACGCCTACCAGCGCTGCGTCGGCGGTGCCGACAAGAAGATCAAGTTCTGCTGCGGCAAGGAGATCACGGGGGACCTCAACTCGATCTTCGAGGCGGTCGAGGCGGATCAGCGGGCCGCGGCCCTCGATCGCTGCAACCGAGCGATCCAGAAGCACGGCGACAAGGACTGCCTGCTCGCCACCAAGGTCAGCGTGCTGATCCAGCTGAACGAGACCGAACAGGCAGGGCCGCTCGTCGATACCCTGCTCGAGCGCGATCCGCGCAATCCGGTCGCGCTCGGCCAGAAGACGACGCTGCTGGCGATCGCCGATCGAGTCGAAGCGGCGGTCGATTGTCTGCAGGAAGCGCTCGAGCACTTCGATCGGACGATCAGTCGCGGCGTACTCAACGCGATCCGGATCGTCGGTGCCCTGCTGCACGAGCACAACAACGTCTTCGCCGCCCGCGCCCATCTGGTGCTGTACAGCACGCTGGCGACGGAGCCCGATCCCGAGGTGGCTCGGCTGATGCTGACCGGCCTCTCGGATGCCTCGATCCCGATCTTCCTGAAGCACGATTTCGAACTGCCGATCGCTCCGGCCGAAGGCTCGTGGTCGGCGACCTACAACGCCATCCGCGCCTCGACGATGCGAGGCCGTTGGAAGTCGTCGCTCGCCAAGCTCCGCGAACTCGACGCACAACATCCGGGGCAGCCGATCCTGCGCAAGGCGATCGCGGTGCTCGAGAACCGAGTCGGCACGCCGCCGACTCAGGCCGAAGCCTGGCGGCGCTACAGCGAGACGCCGGGAGTGCCGACCGAGGAGGCGATCGAAGCGGAAGCGATCGCCCAGACGCTCGGCGGCGACTCGCTCGACGACAAGGAACACCGCCGGCTGCTGCTGAGCTTTCCGGTCGTCGATCTCGAACGGGCGCTCGCCGGTCTGGCGAAGCATCCGCGAGNNCCGCATCGCACGGCCAGGTGACGATGCCGCATCCCGATCTGCCCCCGCCGCGAGCCGCGTATTCGATTCTCGACGCTCCGCCGCTGGCCGACGACGAGGAGATCCAGCTCGACACGATCCCGATCGTCATCGGCTCGGCGATGATCTACGGGCGCGAGACCGATCGCGAACCGCGGATCGAGATCGAAGGGTACGAGGAGTTCGGTCTCGACGAGACGATCCGGACGGTGCGCGAGGCGGTCGGCGATGCGGTCGGCCCCGAACCGACGGCGACTGAGACGATCGGCGAAATGGGCTCGATCGATCTGCGGATGGGCGTTCGCTGGTACCTGGCTCGCGCGGTCGAGCCGGAACTGCGACGCGACCTGCTCCGCCAGCACTTCGTCCG
>DMPQ01000484.1:10103-12387 GCA_003455945.1 Planctomycetaceae bacterium | reverse complement strand
GCGCGTGGATCCGCGTCTCGAACGGTATCGTGTCCAAGTGCCGCCAGTTCCTCTCGGTCGCGTGATCCGCGGTCGGACATGACTTGGCACACCGGGGATAGGTGACCTGATCGACGGCCGACTCAAGACGGAAGTCGACGTGATTCCCGTCAAGGGAGAGCTCGACGGAGCGGACCTGCCAGGAGGCATCAAGTCCGAGCAACCGACCGTGGTGATCGGCAAGGTGGTTCATGTTGCTATCCCTCCTGGAGAACTCCATCGGTCGAGCGGTGAGGCTGCGAAGTTCCCTGAAGAGCCCAACTTGTACCGCGCGTGCCACTCGTCTTGTGCCGAGCGGCCGGAATCAGTTCGTCACCAGATCATGGAGTTCGCAGCATGAACTCTATGGTAGAGCACAGGGCGACAACGTCGCTCTGACCGCGGTTTTCATTCGAGAATGATCTGATCGAGCTGAGTACCCTTGGTTTCTGCCCGGCTTCCTGCCATTCGCCCTGTCCCAACTTCATGTTGATCGCGGTCATCTCGATGAGCTTTCGCTTGATCTCAAATCCACGTCCCGGGTCTTCCATTGCGGCAATTAAGTACTCAGCGGGTTCTCCCGGAAACAAGCAGCACTCAACAAGTGCATGGTATTCCGCCAAAGCAAGCTCCGGAGAGCTCATCGTGTCGTAATCACCTGTCGACGCTGTGGCGAGGCAACATTCCGGCGAGAACTCGACCAGCCAGTATAAGCCCATGTAGTCAAAATTGCATTCAGGTTGGCGACCGAGTGAAATCAGGAATTGATAGCGGTCCTTTGGCTCGATGCCTCCTACAACGGGTCGCATGCTCCGGGCCAGTATCAACAGGCGTTCGTGGTGATCTATCGCTAGTTCTTCCTCAGAAATAGGCCTGTCAGCTGTGGAGTTCCATGCGATCGTTCCGCAAGTTGCCAGAGTTATCGCGGCCGAGGCTGCTGCGACAACAATCGACATGCGTTTCATAAGGCAGTTCTCCACTGGATGTGCTGCTGTGGTCGCTCGGGGCGAATCACTTGCGGATCGACATCTTTCGGGTAGTTGTTGTCGTCGTCAAGTTCCTTTGCTGCAGAGCGCTCTCTTAGGCCTAGAAGCAGCAGTCCCTGGCTCTGACGGATCCCTTTGACGTACTTCAGGGTGCTGGCGCTCGAGAGGATCTGATCGACATCGAACAGTTCGCGCGAGAACTTCTTGATCTCGTTCGCCGTCCGGTCGTCGATCCGAGTCAGATCGAACTCGAGGAACGGCCGAGCGTCCATCAGGTTGGGCGATTCGAGATCGGTGAAGAGCTTGTAGTGCACGCCGTCGGTCAGGATCGCGAACCGAGCCGACGTCGTGTGGAAGTAGCGATGGAGCTGCGAAGACTTGCTCTCGTCGAGCTTCGCTCCGAGCGCCTTGCATTCGAACAGGATGATCGGCTTGTCGTCGCGGAGAAGGGCGTAGTCGACCTTCTCCCCCTTCTTGATCCCGACGTCGGCGGTGAACTCCGGCACCACCTGAAGCGGATCGAAGACGTCATAGCCGAGTGCCTGAATGAAGGGCATCACCAGCGCGTTCTTCGTCCCCTCTTCGGTCACGCAGCGCGAGCGGACTCGTTCGACTCGGGCAGCCAGCTCACGCAGCTTGTCGATCATGTCCATCGTTTCGAGTTCCTCCCCGTCGGCCGCTCTTCGATCGTCTGGACAAGGGGATCGGACGCTCCGATTCCCCCACTGTCGCGTGAACATTGTCGAGGGAGGACGACAGAGAAAACAACCAGCTAGGGGGTGCGGAGTTCCGCATCGGAGGTGGCAGGTCGATAGGCGTTACCTCGCGCGGATCGAAGCGGCGCGAGCGTGTCGGCGAGGTGGCGTGAGGGAATTGATCGGGTTGCGAGCGGTGGCGCGGCGAGGATTGCGGGCTTCGAACGAGGACTCGTTGAAGTCGGTTTCGCTCGGACGTCGTTCACGCCTCGAAGATGGTTCGGCGAGGGGCCGAAACCGTGCCTCGGCCACGGAGTGGCCGGGCCCACGTAAAGGCGGAGTTCACGGAGGTGCGACCGGGGTCGGTCGCATTACGTGGGGGCGCGATACGTGAGTGCGCCCCGGGTCGGCGATCGGCTTCTCGGCGTCTAGAATCGTTCCCCTTCGGCCGATGTCCCTCTGGCGTCGGAGATCGGCCGCGCCTCATGGGCTCTACCAGTTCAGCAAGGAACGGATGATGAAGATCGCGGTGATCGGCGGCGACGGAACCGGACCGGAAGTGACGCGCGAGGCGCTCAAGGTGCT
>DMPQ01000484.1:3883-10086 GCA_003455945.1 Planctomycetaceae bacterium | reverse complement strand
AAGATGGACGGGTTCACCTACACGACCACCGACTTTCCCTTCGGCGGCGAGCATTACCTGAAGACCGGCGAGATCCTGCCGGCCGATGCCGCGGACACGCTCCGTCAGTTCGACGCGATCTTCCTGGGAGCGGTCGGTCATCCCGACGTGAAGCCCGGCATTCTCGAAAAGGGGTTGCTGCTCGAACTCCGCTTCCGCCTGGATCAGTACATCAACCTCCGGCCGGTCAAGCTCTACCCGGGAGTCGAGACGCCGCTCGCCGGCAAGAAGCCGGCGGACATCGACTTCGTCGTCGTTCGCGAGAACACCGAAGACATGTANNGGAGTCGGCGGGTTCCTGAAGAAGGGGACCGCCGACGAGGTCGCGACTCAGACCGCCATCTACACGCGGAAGGGATGCGAGCGGTGCATCCGCTGGGCGTTCGACTTCACGCGCCGCCGCAACAATCCCAAGGGGAAGCGGCTGACGCTCGTCGCCAAGACCAATGTCCTCACCTTCGGCCATGATCTCTGGTGGCGCACCTTCCAGGATGTCGCCAAGGACTATCCGGACGTCGAGGCGGACTACAACCACGTCGACGCCTGCTGCATGTGGATGGTGAAGAACCCCGAGTACTACGACGTCATCGTCACCACCAACATGTTCGGCGACATNNCGATGGCGATGCTCCTCGAACATACCGGACAGCCCAAGGCTGGGGCTCGGATCGGTCGCGCGGTCGAGCGAGTCACCGGTACCAAGATGAAGAGTCAGGCGGCCGGCAAGATGGGCTACTCGACCACCGAGGTCGGCGATCTGGTCGTCGCCGCGTTGAGCGAGGCCTGAGCGACGGCGTTGTCCGATCGTCGGAGCCGCGCTGATCGCCGCTTCCGAGCCCGGTCAGAACGCGAACGCCGCGATGCCGCGGCGTTCGCGCCGATCGATCGAGTCGTGCGCGAAGTTCGCGCTCGATCTTCCAGGGCTTCGATCGTTCCGCGCGAGTCGCGCGACCGCTGACCAGGAGTGGCCGATGTACGAGAAGCTGTTCGACCTGACCGGCCGCACCGCGCTGGTCACCGGCGGATCGAAAGGGATCGGCTGGGGAGTCGCTCGGGGCTATGCCGAAGCGGGAGCCGACGTGATGATCGTCGCGCGCCACGCGGACGAACTCGCAGCCGCGGCTGAGCGTCTGCGCGAGGGGACTCGCGCAAGGATCGAGACGTTCGTCGCCGACCTGGGAGACCGAGGCCAGGTCGACGCGACGGTCGCCGCGGCTCAGGAGCGTTTCGGCAAGGTCGACATCCTCTTCGCCAACGCCGGGACGAACCGACCGCAGCCGCTGCTCGAGACGACCGACGAGGTCTGGGACTCGGTTCTCGAACTCAACTTCACCAGCTGTGCCCGACTGGCCAAGGGAGTCGCAGCAGGGATGAAGGAGCGCGGCTGGGGACGGATCGTCTATACGTCGAGCGTGCTTGCCTTCGCTTCCAATCCGGGGCGCGGTCTCTACTCGGCGACCAAGGGGGCGCTCGTCGCGATGACTCGGGCGCATGCGCTCGAGCTCGGGCCGTTCGGCGTCACCGTCAACTGCCTTGCCCCCGGTCCGATCCTGACCGATCTGACTCGCAACCTGCTCAGTCCCGAGCAGAAGAAGCGGTTTGCCGATCGGACCGCGCTGCTTCGCTGGGGTGAGGTGCACGAGATGGTCGGTCCGGTGATGCTGCTCAGCTCCGACGCGGGAGCGTTCATCACCGGCACGCACATCCTGGCCGACGGCGGGCTGGTCTGCCGCACGTTCGACTGAGGCGGATCGCTCGGGGGCCGAGGGGGGNNCGAGAGTCGATGCGATGACGAGCGAGGTCGACGAGTTCGAGCGGGAGTGGACGGCTCGAGGTGCCGCGTTTCGGCGCGGGACCAAGGGGAGCGTGCTCGCGATCGATTTCGCTTCGGCGATCGCGGACTCGCCGACGTGGTCATCGCTCGCGGGCCTCGGCTCGCGGTACCCCAAGCTGCGCGAACTCCGACTCGATCGTTGTGGAGCCTCGGCGGCGACGATCGCGGCGGCGCTCGAGGGGATGCAGGAAGGGCTCGACGTGTCGCTGGCCGAGACGGCTGCGGACGAATCGGTGCTCGAGACGGCGGCGAAGTTGCCGAAGCTTCGGCTGCTCGATCTGACCGGCACGCCGATCGACGAGATGACGCTCGCCCGGTGGCGCAAGCGGATGATCCGCACGCGACTGGTGCGCCGCGATCGCGCCTGAAGCCCTGCGATTCGTCGCGGTCGACCTGTTCGGATCCCTACGGTTCGTCGCACGCCGCGCGAACCCTCTTGTTCGTCACGACCGGAACGCTGCGCGATCGCGCGGTGCTTCTTCGGCCGCGACTCGACCGCAGCGACCTACGGTTCGACGCTCCTCTTGCCTCGCTTCCCGCGGCTCGTTCGACCCGGATGTCGGAAGCGAGCTGCGACCAGGTTCGCTCCGGAGATCGACCGATGTTCGCCGACCGACTTCAGGAGCCCCGCAAGGGCCCCGATGCCGACGCGATCGAAGCGCTGCTGGCGCTCGAGAAGAGCAACGAAAGCGTGTTCACCGCTCAGCGGGCGCATCGACGAGTCGAGGCGAACTCGCAGGTGACGATCAAGGCGGCCAACGCCAGTCAGCGCGACGCGATCAACTTCAACGCGATCTGCAACGACGTCTCGGCCGGCGGCTGCCGGATCATCTCGACCCGTCCGGTGATGGTCGGCGATCTCTTCTACATCGCGTTCGATCGGCGCCAGTTGGATGTTCCGCCCGTCTTCGCGCGTTGCCTGCGCTGTCGGTTCCTGCGCGAGGAGACGTTCGAGATGGGGTTCGCCTTTCTGACGCCGGTCGAGATNNTCGAGCGTTGCCTCACAGGTAAGATGCTCGGTCGAGGGGGCCGATCGAACCTCAGCCGACCATCACGATGAACGACGCGGACGACCACCATGGCGACTCGGGCGATCCCGCAGTCCGTCTCGAACGAGCGGCGCGGCGGATGCGCGACGTCGAGGCGCAGATCTCGCGGCGGATCGTCGGGCAGCAGCGGGTCATCCGCGAACTGATGATCGCTCTTTCGGCCGGCGGCCACGCACTGCTGATCGGTGTTCCCGGACTCGCCAAGACGCTGCTGATCCGGACACTGGCTCGAGCGCTGGCGGTGGAGTTTCGCCGCATCCAATTCACGCCCGATCTGATGCCGGCCGACGTTACCGGCACCGACGTGCTGGTCGAGGACAAGTCGACCGGCGATCGCGAGTTCCGCTTCGTGCCCGGACCGGTCTTCGCGAACGTCGTGCTGGCGGACGAGATCAACCGGACGCCGCCAAAGACTCAGGCGGCGCTGCTCGAAGCGATGCAGGAGCGGCANNCCTATCCGCTCCCCGAAGCGCAGATGGATCGCTTTCTGCTGCAGATCGACGTCGGCTATCCGAGTCGCGAGGACGAACTGGCGATCGCGACCGAAGCGGGGCTGGCGACCGACGATCAGATCGTTCCGGTCCTCGATGGCGCGGCGCTCGCGGAGTTCCGTCGCACGGTCGAGTCGCTACCGATGGCGACGATGGTCGCCGACTATGCGGTCCGACTGGTTCGCGCGACGAGGCCCGAATCGTCGGAAGCTTCCGAGTCGGTCCGGCGATACGTGCGCTGGGGAGCGGGGCCGCGAGCCGGGCGGCATCTGGTGCTCGCCGCCAAGGCAGCTGCCGCGCTCGAGGGACGCCCTCAAGCGACGACCGCCGATGTCGCCGGCGTCGCTCGATCGGTCCTGCGGCATCGGGTGCGAGTCAACTTCGCCGCCGAGGCGGACGGGATCGGCACCGCGTCGCTGCTGGACGAACTGATCCGCTCGGTCCCCGAACTTGCCGGAGTCGCCGCCGATGAACTCGGGGTCCCCTTCCGATCCCCGCATGCTCGCTAGGCTGCGGCATCTCGAACTCCGCTCGCGCGCGATCGCCGATTCGCTCCTGCCGGGGCGGCATCCGCATCCGCGTCCCGGTTGGTCGGTCGAGTTCTCGCAGCATCGCGAATACTCGCCGGGAGATGATCTCAGGCATGTCGACTGGAAGGCGACCGCTCGGGCCGATCGCCTGCTGATCCGCCGGTTTCAGGACGAGACGTCGCTGGCCGTCCGGCTGATCGTCGACGCCTCGCCCAGCATGTCGGTCGGTGATCGGACGGAGACAGCCGGTTCGGAGACCGGCCCGACGAAGTTCCGGGCAGCCGCCGAGATCGCGGCGGCACTCGCCTGGATCGTCGTTCGCGGACGCGATGCGGTCGGTCTGGAGCTGATCGGCGGCGAAGAACGAGTCGAGATCGAACCGAGCGACGAACCGTCGCAATGGCGCCGGTTCGCGGAACGTCTGGCGCAGGTCGAGCCGCGATCGCTCGAACGGCCTGCGTCGTCGACCGCGACGGCTTCGGACACGAGCGTCTCCAGCGAGTCGCTCTGGTATCGCGGGCTGCGACGCGCCGCGGAACGGATCGCTCCGGGGAGCGTGGTGATCGCGATCTCGGATTGGGTCGACGATCCCGAGCCGCTCGCGGGTTGGCTGAGACTGTTGGGCGAGCGGCGGCGGTGCGACCTTCGCGCCGTGCAGATCCTGACTCGGGACGAACTCGAACTCCCCGATCTTGTCGATGCCTTGTTCACGAATGTGGAAGGAGGGAACGCGGTACGGATCGACGCGGCATCGCTCCGCCGAGCCTATGCCGAACGGGTCCGGAGCGAACTCGAGCGTTTGGAGCGGACCTTCGGAGCTCATGGAGCGACCTACCGGCGCGGCACGGTCGACGAGGATCCGGTGCCGCTGATTCGCGAGTTGCTGTTGCCGGGGAGTCGCTGAACGTAGCTCGCGTCACGGCTCGCAGGCGTTCGGCCGGATGCCGATGTTCGAATCGTCTCGGCCGCACTAGTCTGGGACGCTCGCGCCCCAGCCATCGGCGCCGGATGACGAAGGAGTCTCGATGTCTGCCGTCCGCAAGCTGAAGATCGAGCGGATCACCACCTCGCTCGAACGGATCGACTACCGGACCCCGATGAAGTTCGGCGGCCGAGTCGTCGCGGACGTGACGATCGCCGATGCGCAGGTCGAGCTCTCGACCGATGACGGGAGATCGGCGGTCGGTCGTGGTTCGATGACGATGGGGAACGCCTGGTCCTGGCCGTCGACGAGCGTGCCGTCGAGCGAGACGCTGGCGGCGATGATCGAGCTCTTCGAGCGGACCGCCGAAGACGTTGCCGACGTGACGACGGGGACCGATCCGTTCGATCTCGGCGCTGCCGTGGCCGACTCGGCGCATCGTCGCGCGGAGCATCTGCGACTGTCGTGCGGCCTTGCCGAACCGATGCCGCGGTTGGCGGTGTCGGTGGCCGTCAGTCCGATCGATGCGGCGATCCACGATGCGTTCGGGCGCCTGCTCGGCCGCTCGTCGTTCGCCTGTCTGGATCGCGAGACGTTGGGACGCGATCTCGGTTCGTTGCTCGATCCCGAGTTCGCCGGCCTGAAACTCGCTTCGTTCGTCTCGTCTCGTCCCGCGCCGACCTTGCCGCTCTATCATCTGGTCGGCGCGCTCGATCCGCTCGACGACGGCGAGGTGACGAAACGGATCGACGACGGACTCCCCGAGACGCTCGGCGAGTGGATCGTGCAGGACGGGCTCGATCATCTGAAGATCAAGCTGGCCGGCGACGACCTCGAGTGGGATGTCGCTCGTGTGCTGAAGGTCGATGCGGTCGCGACGAGGACCTGGTCGGCGGCGAGTCTTCCCGACGGCGTCTACAGTCTGGACTTCAACGAGCGCTGTGCGGATGTCGGCTACGTGCTCGAGTTTCTCGAGCGGATCCGTTCCGAGCGTCCGTCGGCCTACGACCGGATCCAGTATCTCGAACAGCCGACGCATCGCGATCTGGCGGGGCCGGGCCGCATACCGATGCATCGCGCCGCGGCGCTCAAGCCGGTGGTGATCGACGAATCGCNNGAACTCGGCTATTCGGGCATCGCGCTCAAGGCGTGCAAGGGGCAGAGCGGTTCGTTGCTGATGGCCGCGGCGGCCAAGCACTACGGCATGTTCCTGTGCGTGCAGGATCTGACCTGCGTCGGCGCCTCGTTCCTGCATTCGGCCAGTCTGGCGGCTCATATTCCCGGGATCGCGGCGATCGAAGGGAACGGCCGGCAATACTGTCCCAAGGGGAACGCCGC
>DMPQ01000484.1:0-3832 GCA_003455945.1 Planctomycetaceae bacterium | reverse complement strand
GTCGTTTCGGCGGAGCTGGCAGGGATCGGTCTCGGATTCGTTTGGCCCGAGAGCTGACACGAACGATTGGCGGAGCGAACGATGAATCTGGCGATCGAGTGCCGCGATCTGGTGAAGACCTACCCGGGAAAGCCGCCGGTCGAGGCGGTGCGCGNNGGCCTGCTCGGCCCGAACGGCGCGGGGAAGACGACGACGATCGAGATTCTGGAAGGGTTGCTGGAACCGACCTCCGGGACGGTCCGCGTGCTGGGACGCGACTGGAAGGAATCTCCCGACGAGATCCGCGAACGGATCGGGATCTCGCTGCAGGAGACGCGTCTGTCGGAGAAGCTGACGGTCGTCGAGACGCTGCAGCTCTTCCGCAGCTTCTATCACAGCGGCATCACGGTCGATGAGGCGATCGGGCTGGTGTCGCTCGACGAAAAGCGGAACGTCTGGGTCCGGAAGCTTTCGGGAGGGCAGAAGCAGCGGCTGGCGGTGGCCGCCGCGCTCGTCGGCGATCCCGAGCTGCTATTTCTCGACGAGCCGACGACCGGTCTCGACCCCCAATCGCGCCGGCAGCTCTGGGAGGTGATTCTCGGGCTGCGCGGCCGCGGCCGGACGGTACTGCTGACGACGCATTATCTGGACGAGGCGGAGCGACTGTGCGATCGGATCGCGATCGTCGATCACGGCAAGGTGATCGCGTCGGGAACGCCGGCCGAGCTGATCGCGAAGGTGGGAGGCGATCATGTCGTGACGTTCGGCGTGCCTGACTCGCATGTCGCGGCACTGCAGGAGCTGGATCTCGGTTCGGTCCCTTCGATCTCGAACGTCCAGATCGGCGGCGGCCAAGCGCGGCTGAGCGTCCGATCGCCTCATCTGGCGATCCCCGAGATGCTCCGGATTCTCCAGGATCGCGCCATCCCTTTCGACAGCCTGTCGACTCGCCAAGCGAGCCTGGAGGATGTCTTCGTCATTCTGACCGGCCGGCGGATGGAAGAGGCGGAAGCGGAAACGGCCTGAAGCGGTTCGCTTTCCGGCCCGAGATAGGGGGTGGTTCGCGTTGACCCGAATCGCCCCATTCCCGATACTCGGTACCGAACCGAAGTTCCGTGACGCCGTTCCGCCGGTCTCGTCCTTGCGAGCCGCGGGGAGCGGCGCGCAGCCGACGGCGAGGCGTTCGTGACCGAATCGGGCCCGCTCGACATCGAGAGATATTGCCGGGAAACCGGTCGTCGTGCGCGCGAAGCGAGCCGGGCGCTGGCGGAGCTGTCGACCGAGCGGAAGAACGCTTGGCTCCGCGATTCGGCTCGAAGTCTGCGGGCGCATCTGAGTCGCATTCTGGCCGCCAACGCCGACGATGTCCGCCGGGCGCGCGACGCCGGTGAACCGCCGGCGATGATCGACCGGCTGAAGTTGGACGAGCCGCGGGTCGAAGGGATGGCCAAGGGGCTCGAGGCGATCGCCGCCTTGCCCGATCCGGTCGGCGAGGTGATCGAAGGGAGTCGCCGGCCGAACGGTCTGGAGGTGACTCGCCTGCGCGTGCCGCTGGGAGTCGTCTTCTTCGTCTACGAATCCCGTCCGAACGTGACGGTCGACGCGGCGGCGATCTGCGTGAAGAGCGGCAACGCGGTGATCCTGCGCGGCGGCAAGGAGGCGATGCATTCCAGTCGGGTGCTCGTCGACCTGATGGCGGTCGAAGCGGAGCGGCACGAGATTCCTCCGTTCGCCGTGCAGCTGGTCGGACCGGCCGAACGGGAACTGGTCGGCGGATTCCTGCGGCAGCCCGAGTTCATCGACGTCGCGATCCCGCGCGGCGGTACGGGGCTGATCGAACGAGTCGTGGCCGAAGCGCGGATGCCGGTGATCCGCCATCACGACGGCAATTGTCATGTCTATGTCGACTCGTCGGCCGATTTCGATCGGGCGCTGGCGATCATCGACAACGCGAAGTGTCAGCGGCCGGGCGTCTGCAATGCGCTCGAGTCGCTGTTGGTGCACGACGCGATCGCCGATCGCTTTCTGCCAAGATTGGCCGAGCGGTTGGCGATGCACGGCGTCGAACTTCGCGGCTGCCAGCGGACTCGCGAGATCCTGCCGACGGCGCTCGAAGCGACCGAGGCGGATTGGCGAGCGGAGTACCTGGCGCTGATCCTGTCGATCCGGATCGTCGACTCGATCGACGAGGCGATCGAACACATCGCGCACTACGGATCGAAGCATACCGATGCGATCGTCGCCAATGACGTCGACGCGATCCGACGCTTTACCGCGCGGGTCGACAGCGCCGCGGTGATGGTCAACGCCTCGACTCGGTTCAACGACGGCGGCGAATTGGGAATGGGAGCTGAGATCGGGATCAGCACGGACAAGTTTCACGCTCGGGGGCCGTGCGGCCTGCGCGAGCTGACGTCGTACAAGTTCGTCTGTGTCGGAGACGGTCTGATCCGCAGCTGATCGGGAACGCGAGTCGGTCCGCGATCGGGGCTCGCGAGCGAAGGATGTCGGCGAGAGGATTCGCCGTCGAGGGTCGAAGGAGTGACCGATGGAAGAGGAAGTCCTGAGTCAGGACGAGGTCGAGAGCCTGCTCCAGGCGATGGAGACCGCCGCTCCGAAGCCGACTCGTCGCGGCAGCGACGGGGAGTCGCCCGACGTGCCGGCTCGTCTGCGCACGCGCGAGAAGATCACGCCGTACGACTTCAAGCGACCGGAGCGGGTCGGCAAGGAGCAGATGCGGGCGCTCCAGACGCTGCATGAAGGCTTCAGCCGCAATTTCGCGGCGTCGCTCTCCGGACTGATCCGAGCGATGGTCGAGGTGAAGCTGACGAGCGTCGATCAGCTCACCTACAGCGAGTTCGTCTTCAGTCTCGAGAATCCGACCTGCTTCAATGTCCTACGAGCCTCGCCGCTCGAAGGGAACATCATCCTCGACATCAATCCGGCGGTCGTCTACCCGATCCTCGATCGACTGCTCGGCGGCCGAGACGGAAGCACGCCGCTGCGTCGCCCGCTGACGGAGATCGAACTGCGGCTGGTCAGTCGCGTGACGAATCTGTTCATCGCCGAGATGCGACGCGCCTGGGAAAACGTGATGTCTCTGGACATCGCCATCGAGCGGGTCGAGAGCAATCCTCAGCTCGTTTCGATCGTGCCGCCCAACGAAGTGATCGTGCTGATCAGCTTCGAACTGACGATCGGTCAGTTGCGCGGCATGATGAACTTGTGCATCCCGTACAACGCCATCGAGCGGATCAGCAGCCGACTGACGGCGAACACCTGGCAGTCGTACGGCAAGCGGACCGCCACCGAAACGACTCGCGGACGAATCACGCAACAGATCCGCCGCTCGCCGCTCGAGGTGAGCGTGACGCTGGCGGAGAGTCGGATCACGACCTCGGAACTGATCGGACTGCGAGTCGGTGACGTCATCACGACCGATCACGACATTCGTCAGCCGTTGGACGTGATCGTCGAGGGGCGTCTGAAGTACCGGGCTCGACCCGGTGCGGTGAAGGGACGCAAGGCGATCCGAATCGAGGAGGTCCTGCCGGCGCCGATGACCGAACCGGAATCGCGCGAAGGGTAAGTCGCGGAGTCGTTGCGCGCGTCCAGGCGCGCTCGACGCGTGCTCGTCGAGGCGCACTTCGTAGTGCGACCGCCCCCGGTCGCATTCTGTGGCCCCGGGCTCTCCGAGCCCGAGGTCGGGTTCGCTTAGAAACGGTTGACGCTTCGCAGCGATTCGGGCAGCGCGACGAAACCCTGCCTCGGCCACGGAGTGGCCGGGCCCACGTGGAACTCCGTGCCTCACCACAGCGGCAGGGTTGTTGACGGGGCTGATCCCGGCGCTGCG
>DMPQ01000399.1 GCA_003455945.1 Planctomycetaceae bacterium | reverse complement strand
TCGCCGCGACGAGTTCGCGATAGCGGCCCAGCTTCTGCTCCGCTCGCTGACGCTGCATCCCGACCATCTTCTCGAAGAACGACGCAATGCTCATGGGGGCACTCCTGATTGGGCGAAGATCGGACGTGAAGTCGACGAAGGTCGGCACGCCAGCGACGCACAAAGGTGTGCGATGGCGGAGTAGCCGATAATCGGCGGAGGCTTGAACGGCGAAGACGGCGAGGCTCGTCTCCGAGCGCTTCCTCGTAACCGGCCATCGGCGACAGCCCGAGGCGCGAGGTTGCGACGACGCCCGCGGGGCGTACCGCGAAGCCGGCCCGTGTGGCTCGATAGGCCAAGTGAATGGCGATTCGCAGGAAGCTTGGTCCGTGGCCCCAATACGCCGGAACGCCTCGAAGCGCCGCTCGCTGTGACGCGTCAGCCAAGACCATCGCGTCGAACCGAAGCCGATGGGGATCGTCGCAGTCCTGCTCATCGAACAGCGCCGGGCGATCGAGCATGTGAGCCAGTTCGTGGAGCACCATCGCGGTGATGACGTAGTCGTGGTCGTCGACCTCGAAGTCCTCCGCGATGCCGAGGTCGTTGATCACGGCGCAGGGGCCTCTCCCATGCCAATTCGGGATGTGCTCGCGGTAGATCATATCGGCCCGCGGATGCGTGAAGGCGTAGTGGTGCCTCGTCGCGAGCCCAACCGGCAGTCGTGACTGCGGCAGCAGGTACAACGGCACGGTCTCCAGATCGTCGCCGGCGATCGTTCGACAGAGCCGCTCGGCGTCCGAGAGGATCGCGTCGATGCCGTCGACCGGGCTGGCGTTCTGGGGGGAACTTGGGGGCAACTTGATCGCCCTTTCGGAGTCCGGACACGCGGAACAAACTGTCATTAGGACGGCGACTGTTCCCGCGTCTCTCTCCGCGAGTACCTGTTCGCCAAGTACCTATTGCCGGAGCGACCTGGATGGGACGGAAACGTCAACGAAAAGAGCAGCACTACCTGACGATCGGATACCGGGACGGTGCGGTGACGGCGTGCCTTCCCAAACGCAAGCCGTCGGCCAAGTCGCTAGAGTTTATGGGGGATGTCGTCGACGACGACTTCGTCTATCGCGAGTACCACCAATCGGCTGACGAGATCTTCGAGCTCCCTGCGGAGGTGAGCGTCCGTCTGGTCGACGTGCTCGCCAATCGCATCAACACGCGTCGCGCCGTGCGCGAGTTGGTGCTGCCGGAGCTGAAAGCAATCCGCGAGTCCTTGGANNTGGCCGACATGGCCAAGTTGGCAGCCTTCGACCTCTCACACCCCGATCCTCCCTCCCCCTCTACGACTCTTTCTTGGCAGCCTTCTTTGGGTGTGGCTGACTTGGCCATCTTGGGGTGAGGGACGTGTCATCGAACCCTGCCAACTCGGCCAACTTGGCCAGCTCTGCCATCACGGGGGCGACTGGCAATCTTGCTGGCCAACTTGCTGCCCGAGTCGGTCGGGGAGCTGCCACTGCCATGTCCCGTCCGGCCCCTTCTTGGCTCGACCACCGAGTTCCGCGAAGGCGCGTCGCAGCGTCCGTTCCGAGATCCCCTGCTCTCTCGCGTCGGCGATCAGCTGCGTCGAACGGAGCGCCTCGCCGGCCAGCTCGGTTCGCAACCAGGCCGCAGCCTCCTGGCGATCGTGGGCTCGCCGGTCGGGCTTGGCCTCGGCATGCATCTCGGCCGCGAAGGCTTCGTCGGCGTGCATCGACACCGGCTCGGACTCCCAAGCGACGCGTCCGTCTTCGATGCGATACGCCAGGCCGGCGGGATCGCGAGCCAGGTTGAGCTTCGCCGGCAACAGCAAGCGTCGCTGCGGATCGTTGCCGTCCTTGGTCACTGCCCAAACGGCGCGAGCGGCGGCCGCAAACGCCAGTGACCCCATCGCTCGATAGACGGCCTTCGATCCGCCCGACTTGGCGAGGTGCGTCACCGTCAGGATCGACACCTGAAACCGACTGGCGAGTTCGGCCAACGGTGCGAGCAGGCCGCGGACGTCACTGTTCTTGTGCGAGTCGACCTTGCCGCAGTAGGCCGCGATCGGATCGATCACGACCAGACGCGTGCCGGGGTACTGCACGAGCGTCTCCTCGAGGCGAGGCAGGTCAGTCTCCAACGAAAACTGTCGCCGTCGGTCGAAACTCTTCACTCCCTCGAGCAGCACGACTCGACGCCCGTCGACTCCGGCCCGATCGAGACGCGGCGCGATGGTGTCGGCCGCGTCGTCCTCGCAGTTGAGCAGGATCACGTTGCCGGCCGGTTGCTTCAGCAGCGGCGTGTCGGGCCAGCAATCGCCTCGCGAGACGCGTGCGGTCAGGTCGAGCGTCACGAACGACTTGCCCAGCCCCGGATCGCCGGCGAGCAGCGTCAGCTTGCCGAGCGGGATGCGGCCGGGCCAGAGCCACTGCAGTTGCTCGCGAGTGATCTCGTCCAGTCGCTTGAGGATCGCATGAGGTTTGGTCGGATCGCTCGAGGCGATCACTTCCTTGACTTGCTCGAGCATCCGTCGCTGCCTCTCGACGAGGGCTTCGTCCGGCAGTCGCGGCGTGTCGAATCGGTCCGGCCTGATCTCCTTCTCGACCCACTCGACGACCGAGTCGATCCACGGCCGGATGATCTCGTCGCCGATGGACCGCTCTTCGACGCCGCTGGCGATCAGCGCTTGCCAGCACTGCCGGACGAACTCGAAGCCATGAACGCGTCCGCGGGTCCGAGACGCTTCGACCAGATGCTCGCGACGATAGAAGACGTGGTGGCCGTCAAGATCGGGGTTTCCCACGACCTCGGAGGACGGAACCAGCACCTCGGCGCGGGCACGTACGCGACGGCGTTCCTCCCAGGCACGATCGATGGCACCTTGATCGATGCTCTTCCAATGAGCGGCCTGACGTGCGGACAGGAGGAACGCGTCGCGATACGCGCGTTCGGCGGCTTGCCGTTCCGGGGTCAACGGCCAGTCGGGGCCGTCGTCGTAGAGTCGCACGAGCTCGTCGTTGCCGTTCCACATGGCTTGGCTCACGTTCGATCAGGGATCCACCCGCGTTCCTGGTCGTATCGCAGCATTCGCAGCAGCTCGGCCCGCTGCAGGATCCGCTTGACCGCCGGCTCGCCGATCCCGAAGTGCTGGGCCAGCGACGTGACGGTGACGATCATGCCGGCCTGGTGCATGGCATCGACCCGCATCGCGAGCGTCGCGGTACTCGGCAACGCGGGGCTCAGGCCGACGTCGCGTCGTTGGCGATCGGGCATGGGTTCTGGTCCTCCTCGGAGGCGATCTCGGCAGCGAGGCCTTGTTCGCGGCGCTGCCGATGGATCGCGAGCAGCAAACGAGCGGTCGCTGCAGCCGCGTCCTGTGCGTCGACGTGATCGGGGTCGGTCAGTTCCAGCTCGTCGTCCATGACGTCCTCGGGAAAGAGAAGAAGGGTCCCGCGCCGAACGTCCCTGATCGGCGCGGGACCGGACTCCGTCGCGGCGTCAGGCGGACTTCCAGCCTCGCCTGTTCTCCGAGCGCACGAGTCCCATGTGCTCGGCGACTTTCAGCCATCGTGCGACGGTCCCTTCCGGCACGCTCAGGTGCCGGGCGACGGCGCTGGCAGAGGCCAGCGCACGTTCCTTCGTGAGCAGCTTCACGGCCTTTGCGGCTTGCCGGGCCTTCCCCTCGGCGATCGACTCGTCGGGGGCCGCATGGGCCGGCACCCAGCCCCGAACGATCCCCCCGGGCCCGGACAGCACCGGCGTCACCCGACCGGCGTCCTTCGCACGATGCAGGTACTTCAGCACCTGGGCGTGCTCCATCTTGCAGACGTCCCCGATCGCGACGGACCCGACCGGCTTGCCCGCGTACAGGCGTTCGAGCGTCGCGACGATGCGATCCGTCTGGTGCTGCTTGCCGGTCTTGAAGTCCACCACGAGTGTTTCCGGTTTGGCACAACCGGGGGTTCGGATCGACGTGCTCATGGCCGTCCCAGAACCATTGATGCGGCCATTCGGCGATCGGGCCGAGGCCGGCGGGAAGCAGGTCCGGAAGCAAGGCGGCTTCGTCGAACCAGGCGGCGAGCAGACGGTCGAGCACGACGCCTTCGAGATGCGACTGCTCGACGCGGATCGCCTTGAAGTAGGTCTGATGGTCGAGGCGACCGGAGGCGTAGTTGTAGCCCGATGAATTCGCGGCGGCGACGTTGTACGGCATGTTCAGGCAGCGCGCGATCTCGTTGAGCAGCTCGTGCTTGAACTCGGCGTAGGTGGTCGCCGGCTGCTCTGCCTGCATCTGGCTCATCTTCCAGCCGCCGGGCATCGTCAGCAGCGCTCGCTTCTCCAGCTCGATCGGCTCGAACGGCTCGGCGGCGTCGGCTTCGCCGTTGGCCGGCGCGTCGGTGTAGAGGATGCCGGCGAAGTCGGCCGCGGTTTCGGCAGCCGCCAGGACGGCGAGCGTGAACCGACGGAGCTGCGCGAAGAGCGGCAGCGCCGGCATGATGTCGGGGATCCCGCGGGCTTGCCCCGGTCGATCGACCCGGAACCAGTGCAACACCGCCGCTGCCGGAATGCGGTCGTAATCACGCTGCAGAGCTGCGGCGCCGTCGCCCGGATGATGACGCAGCACGTGATAGGCGGTCGGATTGCCGGCCGCGTCGAACTCGATCCCGTCGATCGCTTGGCCGGTCGGTCGGACCAGGTCCGGCGTCGCCACCTGTTCGGCTTCGACCAACCGCAGGTCGAGCTGGATCGGCGTGGTCAGCGCGGGGTTGTTGATCAGGATCGCGAACGCCTCGCCGTCCGTGGCGCGCGCCGAGCGCATCGTGCGGAGCTTCTCGGCGAGCCGGATTGCCTTGGACCACTGCATGAATGCCTGTTCGATCCGACGGTTGGCCTCGCCGTCCTCGGTCAGCAGTTGCAGACGCGGTCCGGTGCCGACGACGTCGTGCGCCAACGTCAGGACGATGCCGCGAGCGTAGGAGTTGTTGGCCGTCTCGTAGCGAGCGCGGTTCCGCAGCACGCGGCGCACTTCGGGACTGTTGGCGCCGTTGGCCGACAGGCCGTCGGCATGCGCCCAGTGGCGGCGGTTGTCTTCGCTGGTGGTCGCCGCGTCATAGCGAGCGCGGACGGACCGGCGCACCTCGCGCCCTCCCCTTACCTTCGGCAGGCGATCGAAGAGCCATTTCAGCATGGTCATTCGCCTCCCGGAGGAACGAGCTTGTTGAACCGGAGTCCGCGCGACTTGCTTCGCGCCGCTTGTTTGGCGGCGAGGTACTTGTCGGCCTCGATCTGGTCCGGGAGCGGATGCTGCTCGACGCTTCCCGCATCGCCGGAGACCTTGGCGGGTCCCTGGGCGCTGTCGCGGATCGCATCGTCGAGCTCGTCCGGCATGGCGGTCGCTCCCCGGGCGTGATTCGGCGACGACTTCGTCGCCTATCGGGATAAGAACCCGGTTCGCCGCGCAACTGACGAAGCCATCGCGCAAGAGAGGACAAGTCGGCGGCGCCGACCGTCAGCAGCGGCGTTGTCGCTGCAGCGCCGCGAAGCTGACGCGTCGTCCTTGCGGACCTGTCGGAGCGGACTGAGTACCCTCCAGCACCGCTCCCTGCATCGACGCCGCCACGGCGCAGCCGACGAGCCCGTCGAGCCAGTGGTTGTCGGCGCGCTCGGGGCGCAGCTTCCATTCGTCGACCGTGCGGCCGCGTCCTTCGGTCCTCACGCGGTACTCGCTGGTGAGATGTTCGGCCAACAACCGATGCATCGGTGCGGCGTCGCCGAACAACGACAGGCAACCGGCCTCGCCCATGGCGACCGCCAGCCGCGCCTGCACGAACGACTTCCAGTAGTTGGTGTCGTAGACGACATGACGCACCGCCCGCTTGCCGTGGACGTTGGGGACGCGCCAGTTGTGGCCGATCCGATCGCCGGGGCGACGCTTGTACTCGGAGAACGGTTGACCCGATGCGCCGACGAAGCGACCGTGGCTCGGCAGGACCAGCCCCGCGAAGGCGGATTGACGGCAGAACTGATAGACCAGATCGGTCGACGAGCCCCAGTTGGCATCGATCAGACAGCGTTCGATCCGCATCGCCGCGCCGTCGTCCCGCTCCCATTCGCGCCCCAGCAGCGACCGGGTGAGCGACTCGAGGCCGGCGTAGATCGAACCTTCGAGCCCGCCCACGCCGGTCGCGGTCAGCAGCGTGCGGCGAGCGTCGCGGAGCGTGAAGTACGGTCGCTGCTGGTCGGGAAACGTGCCGTAGTCGATGACGAAGCCGGTGAAGTTCGACTCCCACGCCGTGACGACGTAGAAGAGCAGATTGGCCTGCACGTCGATGAAGGCGGTCAGATGATCGCAGCCGATCGGTACCTCGCCTCGCCCCAGACGATTGAACTTGCTCGCGATCTGCTCGGCGGTGAGCTCGTCGTCGCCGGCGGTCGCCGCCGGAAGCGGTTCGTTCTGGTACTCCGCGAAGAAGGCCGCTTCATCCTGCAGACGCAGGTTCATGGCGTGCTGGATCGCCGAGGCCTCATCGTGATTGAATCGCTCGGGCCACGCGACTCGGGCACCGAGGTCCATGTCGTCGCGGTTCTCGACGTAGAACGCGGTCGCCAGACGGATGTCACCGTGAACGCGCAGGCTCTCGGCGCGAAGTTCACCGTAGCGCGTCCAGAGCTTCTCGTTCGTCGGGAACGCATCCACCATCCGCGTCCGCTCGCCGTTCCATTCCGGGTGCTTGTCGCGGTCGAGGATGTTGTCGGCCATGTCGCTCGGATGGATGACCGTGCAGGGCATGATCCCCGAGATCTTCCGTCCCGGGCCGGCGAGTCCGAGGATCGCGCCGGCCAAAATGCTCTCGCGCGTGGCGCACTGCGACAACGAACGTGCCGACTCGTCGGTCTGCGGGTCGTCGATCACGACGAGCGACGGTCGGACGGTCTTGCCGTCGGCGCGCTTGTACTTCATGCCGCGGATCCGCCCGGTGATGCCGGCGACCTTGATGATCGCCCCCCCCGCGACGCTCCCCGGCAGAGTCGGCAGCACGACCTCGCGCGCGGTCCAGCCGATGTGCGTGCGCTGCCCCTGGTGCAGTTGGCCGTTGCAGCGATTGGCGATCCCGTCGAGCGCCTGGATCGGAAAGACCACCTCCGGATAGTCTTCGAGCAGCAGTTCGTTGCCGTCGAGTTCCATCTTGATCGACTCGAGCATGTCCATCGCATGCCCCTCGTCGCTGCCGATCAGACAGACGAAATCGCGATGGCCGTGCAGCACTGCCCAGATGCAGGCGCACTCGCAGACGGTCGTCTTGCCGCTCCCGCGCGGCATCGCCATCGCGAAGAGGCCGCCGCGCAGGACCGCCTGCTCGATCCGACCGATGACCTTCAGGTGATCGGGCGACCACGGCAGGTGAAAGGTCAGGGGGAAGTACGACTCGCAGAAGAAGCGGAAGTCGGTCGCAGCGCGCCGCTTCCGCTCGGGATCGACGACCGCCGGCAGCTGGCCGATGTCACGGCCGGCGATCGCCGCGGCGACGTTGCGCGCGCGGGCGCGCTCCTTCATCTTCTCGTAGGGATCGACGTCCGTCGGCGGCTTGGGAGCATGCCGGATCTGGACCAACCAGGCGACGTAACGGAGCAGATCGACGTAGCGGGCATCGCCGATCCGCAGCCCGGCGCGCGAGCGGTGGCGGTGCAGTTGTCGCTCGTTGATCACCTCGCCGAGCGGCGTGGAGTTGAGCAGCCGGCAGAGTTCGCTCGGCCGCAGCTTCCGCGGGTCAATCGCCACGCCCCATCTCCTTCACGAGCCAGGCCGCGTAGTTCACGAGGCTGAGGGTGCCGTCCGACGCGTGCGGTGCGCCGCTGGCCAGGTCGCGCTCGAGCAGCTCGAGCGGGATGCGCTGTTTGGCGGCGGCCGACAGCAGCTTGGCGGCTTGCTCGGGCGTCAATCGGTTCGGGTCGAGCGGCCCGTCGTCAGTGGCCATGAATCCCTCCCGTGCCGACGGTTCGGACGTCGGCCACCCGGGCCCGCGACGTCGCGTCGGGGCGCCCTGTTCGGCTGTTGATGCGAGGTCGGCGCGGACGCGACGTTGGGCCGAATACGGGGCCCGAACGCGGCAAGAAACATCTGCCGAAACCCTCGCGAACTTCGCTTGCTGCGTGCGGAGTTCCATGGCTCATGTGTGTCATCGCGACGCGAAACGCGACGCCACCGACCACGGAGCCACGACCATGAACGAGACGCACGAACCCTTCGACTACGACCTGGCGGCCGGCCTGCGGATCCTGAAAGTGACCGCCCGCCCGCATGCCCCCGGAACCTGGGTGACCGGGGTGCTCGACGAGTTCCGCTTCGAGGCGCTGGTCTTCGCGGAGCACGCCGACGAACGGGACCAGGAGCTCGGCGAAAGCCGGATCGCGAAACTCTGGATCGCCCGCCGCGACACGAAGCGGACGGTCTTCAACTGGGACCGCGGGCTCGACATCCCCGCCGCCTCGGACAAGACGCAGGCGGTCGCCGACTTCCTTGCCGCGGGATTGGCGGAACACGTCTTCGGACGCTGAAGCCGAAACGCCTCGGCGGATCGCCGGCGCGTCGCGGCGGGTGGTTCCCGCCGCCTGAAGATGGCAGCCACGCCACCCATTCCCGTTTCGAGGAGACCCGTGATGGCAACGAAGAAGGTCGGCGCGAAGACGACCGCGAACAAGAGAACCGCCAAGCCGCGCATCAAGGTCGTAGACGACTCGGCCATCGACCAGCCGGTGGCAACCCCGGCGCCCGTCGCGCATGCCAAACCCGGCCCCGACACGAGTTCGGAAACCAACGCGAAGCAACTGAGTGCCCTCGATGCGGCGGCCAGGGTGCTCCGCGAGAGCGGCGAGCCGCTCAACTCCAAGCAGATGATCGAGGCGATGTCGGCCAAGGGGTATTGGACGAGCCCCGGCGGCAAGACGCCGCACGCCACGCTCTTCAGCGCGATCCTGCGGGAGATCAACACCAAGGGACACGAAGCCCGGTTCGTGAAGAGCGAGCGAGGGAAGTTCACTGCAGCGATGTAGACGGTCGCGATCACGTCGTCGTTTCGCCTGCAACGCCCCACGCTGGCCACGTGCGGGCGTTTTTTCGTTCCCCGCGACGAACTCGGGACTCCCCGGCCGGCCTCGCCCGATCGAATCGACTCTCCGGAACGAAGGTTCTACAATGGTGTCACATTGGTGTACCAAGGTGGAGGGGGGCAGATGATCAAGAATCTCGTCAAGCACGGCAACAGTTGGGCCTTGATCATCGATCGGCCGATCTTGGAGTTGCTCAAGATTCAGCCGGAAGATCCGCTGGAGATATCGACGGACGGAGTGAAGATGATCATTGCCCCTGCTCCGTCGACGGAACGAACGAAGGTCGTGCGCGCTGCCAGGAAGAAGGTCAACAACCGCTACGGAAAGGCCTTCAAGAAGTTGGCGGAGTAGGTCGTGTCGCCATTGTTCGAGAGTCTCGAAGTCGTTCGCGAGTCGCATGCCGCACCGATCGAAACGTAAGTTGGTAGCGTCGGCATCCGCGACCGCACGCTGTCGGAATCGGCCGTTGCTCAGCCCGTGGAGACGACCGATGATCTGCTCGTCGAAGTCGTCCTGAGCACCGCGCAAAGTCTCGTCGACAAGCGGCAGATCGCTGCGTTCTTTCGCGAACACGCTCATCCGGCAACGCCAGACGGCGGTTGAGCGATCGCAGCGATCGCCGCTGTCGAGGTCCGAGTGCTTGCCTGTCGGTCTGACCATCGGCACGTGTTTCCCGTTGCCTGCCTGTGACGTCGTGGATCGCTTACTCTTGTCCACGCGCGAGCGGTTCCGATCGCGTTCCCGCAAAGTCGACGCGGACGGGTTCCTTGCCCGTGAACTTCTTCCAGCGGTCGACGATCACGTCGGCGTACAGGCAGTCGAGTTCCATCAGGAAGGCATGACGGCCCGTCTGCTCGGCAGCGATGAGCGTCGATCCGCTGCCGCCGAAGAGGTCCAGAACGTTCTCGCCGGCACGCGACGAGAACTGCATGGCGCGAACGGCCAGCTCGACCGGCTTCTCCGTCAGGTGCACCATCGACTGCGGATTGACCTTCTTGACCTGCCAGAGATCGGTGGCGTTGTTGGGGCCGAGATAGACGTGCGCTGCGCCCTCCTTCCAGCCGTAGAAACAGTTGTGCGTCACGATCCCGTCGGCGATGTAGTGGTGGTACTTGTCGACGCTCATCGAATGCACCGGACCGTCGTACGGTTGCGTTTCGACATGCCGGATCGGAATCCAGGCGGACTCCTGTCCGCGTCCCGGCATCGGCACCGCCATCGCGTTCTCGAGCAGGTTGCACGTCCGCATCAGAAGTCCGGCGCGAGCGCTGTGCTTGTGCCGGGTCTGGGCCCGACTGACGAACGGGAAGAAGATGCTTCGACCGGATGCCTCGAGGGCCATTCGCGCCGAGCGTTCCAGCTGGTCGAGGTCGAGCTGCTCGTAGATCTGCCCGATCATGGCCGCGGTGCGGCGCGACGAACGGCACTCGTTCCAGAACGTCGTCGGCACGCCGTACACGACGGAGACGATCTGCTCGAAGGTGGAGGCGTCCTCGCGTGAGTCGAAGACCTTCAGGATCCACGCGCAGTCGCCGCCTTCCATCGCCAATCGCTGCTTCAGTCCCAGTCCCCAGGTCGTGTAGAGCATCGTCCGGCCGACACGCCACCAGTTGCCTCGCTGCATCAGATAGACGCACCACTTCCGCTTGGCGGCGGGCGTCATCCGCACGCTCCAGATGTGGCCGTCGGTGCACCAGGTGGTCCGACCACCGACGGTGATGCCGAAGAGCGGGCCGTCGTAGTGGCGGCGCGTGGTCCGGACCTCGAGACCCTGCCTCAGGCCGACCATCAACGAGTGGTGCCTGGAGTAGCTCACGACCCGATCGCCATCGCGCAGTCCCGCCAGCGTCGAGGTACCGGTCGTGGTCACCACCTGCGTGTCCGGTGGCTGGCACCACTCATGCGCCCCCATGAAGTCCTTGCGCGTCAGGACCGGGTGCATCTTGTCCCAGATGATCGCCTGGCTGAAATACAGACCGTGCTTCTTCAGGAACGGCGGGTAGTTCGCGCAGTTGGCGTAGCCGCCCCAGAGGTAGAACCCGCGACCGGGGTCGAGTACGCGCGCCGCATTGCCGAACCAGGCGTCGAGCAGCCGATCGAATTCGTCGTCGCTCACGAAGTCGTTGGCCAGCGGCCGATCCTTGGCTCGGAGCTTCTTCTGTGTCGGCTTGGACTTCTCCGGATGCCGCGCAAGGTCGAGCCCCTGATGATGGGTCGTGCCCTGGAACGACGACAGGCCGGCGGCGATCGCGTTGTTCGATCGCGGTTCGACCTTCACGTTGTACGGCGGGTCGGTATTGACCAACTGAATCGTCTGGCCGCCGAGCAGCCGGTCGAGGTCCTGCGGGCTGCTGGAGTCGCCGCAGAGCAGTCGATGATCGCCCAGGAGCCACAGGTCGCCGGGCTGCGTGATCGCCGCGTCCGGCGGCGCAGGAATGTCGTCCGGATCGGTCAGCCCCTGCTGCACGCCGGGGTCGAGCAGCTGCGCCAACTCGTCCGCGCCGAAGCCCAGCAGGCCGAGGTCGAAGTCGGCCGACTTCAGATCGGCGAGCTCGAGCGGCAGCAACTCGTAGTTCCACTCGGCCAGCTCGCCGGTCTTGTTGTCGGCCAGGCGATACGCCTTGATCTGCTCGGCCGTCAGGTCCCGGGCGATGTGGACCGGAACCTTGGTCAGCCCGAGCTGCAGCGCCGCCTTGAGCCGCGTATGCCCGCAGATGATGACGCCCTGCGGGTCGACGATGATCGGCTGGCGGAAGCCGAACTCGCGGATCGACGCGGCGACCGCATCGACGGCGCGATCGTTCAGACGCGGGTTGCGTTCGTACGGAATGACTCGGGAGGGTTCCCAAAGCACGATCTCGAGCTTGGCGGCGGCGGTCGTCATCGGTGGCGATTCCTTTCGGGGGAACGAACTTGTGCGGCGAATCGGGCGACGGACCCAGAGCACGGGAGTGGGCCCGGGCGAAGCGGTCAGTGACGGAAGCGGTAAATGGGGAAGATCAGCAGGCGATCTTCGAACTGCGACAGCGGTACCGAGATCGGACCGATCTGCTGCTGCTCGCGTCGACGTACTGGGAGACGGCTGACCCGGCGTCGACTCGGACCGACCTTCAGCAGCGCTCGATGGGTCATGCGTGCGAGTGGGAGACGTCGATGATCCTGCGACTGTCGCGCGACCGCGTGCGCAGCACCGGCGGTCCGTTGGCACCGGTCTTTGCCGGCGGATCGTTCGCCCCGGCCTACCGCGGGTGGATCACCCGTGACCGAAGCACGCCGGGACATATCGGCGAGCCGGAAGCGGCCACGATCGACAAGGGAGAGCATCTGTTCGCGTCGTTCGCCGACGGCGTCACGCGGCTGCTCGAACAGGTCGTCGCCTGGGACGGCACGACTTGGGATCGGCGCGAGCGGAGTCAGGTCGACTCGCCGGAGCGTTGACTCGCGACTCGTTCCGCCAGTCGTTCGACCAGACGCCGCATCGGCCACTCGACCAACGGCGGCGGGACGGCGTTTCCGAACAACCGATAGCGCCACCCGCTCGGCACCGCATCGCAATGATCGTCGGGGAATCCCTGCAGGCGGGCGTACTCGATCGGCGTCAGTCGCCGGTAACGCCGACCGACTCGGTAACGTTCGTAGTGACGACTGGCGGTCGCGGTCAGGGTCGGCGCGAGACCGCGAGTGCCGAAGACGGTGTAGCCCATGCGAGCACCGCCGGCCTGGTTCGCCAGGATCTCGACGCCGTCGACCAGTCGCCCGACCCGTTCGCTCGCACCGAGGCGTCGGCGAGTCGATTCGGTGAAGTCGTAAGCGCGCGGTACCTGGCGCGGCGGCTGCAGGATCTCGGCCAGCGTCACGCGAGCGACTCGGTCGCCGAACTCGCGCGGCGAAGTGGTCACGAATCCGCGCCGGTCGGCTCGCCCCCACTCGCGATATCGTTCGAGTCCCTTGGTGCCGACAACGTCGTTCGCGGCGCCGATCGCACGAGCCTCGGTCTCGAGTGAGGGGCGCGCCTCGAGATCGTTCGCCGCCAGTCCGGCCGATCGGTCGAAGGCCGCGGCATCGACTCGATCGTCGCGCAGGCCGGCGATCACCAGGCGGTAGCGGTTCTGAGCGAGACCGAAGTCGGCGGCGTTGAGCAGACGCCATTCGACGCGGTAGCCGGCGTCGACGAGCGTGCTCAGGATCGTCGCGAAGTGCCGACCGCGGTCCATCGTCAGCAGACGCCGGACGTTCTCGAGCAGAAATGCCGCAGGACGACGCTCTGCCAAGACCCGAGCCACGAGCGCGAAGTGCGTGCCGCGAGGATCGGCGATCCCTCGCTTCTTGCCGGCGGCGCTGAACGGCTGACACGGAAAGCCGCCGGTGAGCAGGTCATGCTCGGGGATCGATTCGATCAGTTTCGCGATGTCCCCCGCGACGAACGAGTCGGTACCGAACCGGTCGGCGTAGACCTTCGCGGCGTGCGCCCCGAGGTCGTTCGCCCAGACGGTCTCGATCCCGAGACGATCGGCGGCAAGTCGGAAGCCGCCGATGCCGGCGAAGAGCTCGACGGTCCGCTGGCGCGAGCCGCGCTCTTCGCGGGGAGCGACTTGGCCGCTCCGCTCAATCGCCGGACGAGGCGGCGTTCGAGTCGATCGATGTCGCGCGTCTCGCATTCCCAAACGACGAGCACCTTCCAGCCGAGACGAACGAGCTGCCGTCGGACTCGGGCGTCGCGAGCGACGTTCGCCAGAAACTTGCCGTTCCAGAACGCCGTCCGAGTCGCCGGCGTGGTGCAGCGAGAACAACCGAGATGCCGATGCCAGAAGCAACCGTGGACGAAGACCACGGTCTGCAGCCGGGGGAGGACGATGTCGGGGGTCCCGGGGAGATNNGATCGCGGCGCTGCAGCCGAAAGCGGAAACCGAGGCGATGGAGCAGACTCCGCACCCGCCGCTCGGGCGCCGTATCGGAGCCGCGAACGCTCGCCATCATCCGACTGCGCGTCTGCCGATCGACTCGATCGACCATGGCCGAGATCCTCCGGGACGGCCGGAGTCTATCACTCGCGAAGCAGGGGAGCGATCGGTCATCACTCGGCGGCGGGGCGGGTCGTAGGCAGGTCGCACCGGAGGGTCTACGATTCTCGGGGCCCGCCGTCGGTCGACATGATCGGCGTACGGAAGCGGGCCGAGCCCCCCACTTCGCGACTCTCGGGAAGACGTGATTCCATGGTGATCGTCACGGCGATCGGTTGGCTGGTCGCGGGCCTGGTGGCGTTACTGTTCGGCGGGGACTGGCTCGTCCGAGGCGCGTCGCGTCTGGCGCTGCTCGCCGGCATGTCGCCGCTGGTGATCGGCCTGACGGTCGTCGCCTTCGGCACCAGCGCGCCGGAACTCGCCGTCTCGGTCGCCGCGAGCCTTCAGGGGAAGACCGAGCTGGCGCTCGGCAACGTCGTCGGCAGCAACCTGTTCAACATGTTCTTCATTCTCGGACTGACGGCGTTGATCGTGCCGCTGAGCGTCGAGCGGCGACTGATTCGGCTGGACGTTCCGGTGATGGTGTTGTTGTCGATCATGGTTCCGATCGTCGGCTGGGACGGAACGATCAGCCGGGCTGACGGCGGTCTGCTGATCGTCCTGATGCTGCTCTATCTGGGTTCGCTTCTCCGTGGTTCCAAACGCTCGCCCGAGTCGGTCGCGGTGCATCCCGAGGAGATCGCGCCGATGCTGCCGACCGGCTTCGTTGCCGGACGGTGGCGCAAGGGGATCGTCTCGCTCGCCGTCATCGTCGCCGGCCTGGCGCTGTTGCTGTTCGGTTCTCAGGCGATCGTACGCGGCGCCGTCGATCTGGCTCGCCTGGCCGGCATGAGCGAGATGCTGATCGGCCTGACGATCGTTGCCGCAGGGACCAGTCTTCCCGAAGTCGCTGCCTCGCTGGTCGCCGCGTCGAAAGGAGAGCGTGACATCGCGGTCGGGAACGTCGTCGGCAGTAACCTGTTCAACGTCGGTATGGTGCTCGGCAGCAGCGCCGCCGTCTCGTCGATCGGCGTGCCGGTCCCCGAAGCGGCTTGGGAGCGCGATCTCTTTACGTTCGTCGTCTCGGCACTCGTCTGTCTGCCGATCTTCGCGACGGGGCGAGTCGTTTCGCGATGGGAAGGAGCGTTGCTGCTCGCCGGCTACGGCCTCTTCCTGACGACGCAGATCCTGGCGGCGGTGGAACATCCGCAGAGCGACGGTTTCGACGGCGCCGTGCTCCGACTTGCCGTACCGGTGATCCTGATCGTTCTCGCCGCCGATTGGCTCCGCTGGCTGCTGGCTCCGAAACCGCTCGGCAGCTGAGCGGCCGATTCGGTCGCGACCGAATCGGCGACGCAGAACTTCTTGTTCAATCGACGAGCACGAGTCGATCGTCGGCCGCTTCGCGATCGGCGCCGATCAACAGTCGCAACGAACCGTCGGTCGTCCGTTCGACCGTTCCGATCGCCAGACAGGTCTCGCCGCACCGCACCTGTCCGGTGAACGTCGCCGTCCAGGTCAGGATCTCGGTGATCTCGGCATGTTCGACCTGCCAACGCGCCGGCAGCGCGAAGGCGTGGCGATCGTCGAGAATCCGAGCACGGATCGTACGGCGACCGATCTTTCGGCCTGCGGTCGGCAGTTCGGTCGGAAGCGCAAGCGAGAGGTCGACCTTGGTGCCGTCGATCAACCACTGCGTCCCTTTCCGCTCCTGATGTCGACGATACTCGTCGAACGTCAGGGACGATCCGCGGCGCTCCCATGCGGTACGCCAATCCGCATGCGACAGCGACTGGAGTTCGCCGGCCGCGATCGCCTCGTGCACCGCGCGGCGCGTCGCGTCGAACGCTGCGGTTCCGCGGATCGTCAGATCGATGTCTCCTGCCGGCGAGACCGCTCCGATGAGCAGCGACCCGGTGATTCCGAGAACATCGAGCGGGATCCCTCGGCGCTGCAGGATCTCGACAAGCCGCGCGAGGCGCGCCGGTCGAGGATCGACGATCGCGTCCTGCTGAGGCATGCTCGCGAGAGTCTCGTTCGTCGCCGCTCGCTCGATCAGACGGCTGAGCGATCGGCGCTGTTCGAGATGCATCACGACTCGATCGGGCGAAATCGCCGGCAGCGAGACGTCGAGCGATTCGAGACGCTGGAGAAGCCCCGCCGACTCCGCCGCACGGTTCCCCTCGTGCGTTCCGAGCTTGACCCATCGGTCGCCGTCGCGACGATACCTCAAGGTTCCGAAGAGCTTGCCGTCGATCGGTCCGTCGAGCACCAAGGCCAGTGCGAGCCCCTCCTCGGTGATGACGAAGTCGCGGGCTCGAAACGGTTCGCAATCCATCGGACGCCCTGATGTCGGAACGAGTCGCCTTCGGTTTGCCGATCGATGCGTCGTGTCGAGCGGCGCCGCTCGACGTGACCGGCGACCTGCGGGGGTGAAGNNGGCGATCGAGCGGCCGCATCGGCCCCGGTCGGCACGACGGCACGACGGCACGAGCGTCGTCGCTGCCGATCGAGCGAAAGCAACGCGTCAACCGAGAGTAACGGATGAACGAATCGGAACGAAGGCGTGGCGAAGTCGGCGGAAGACGCGACGCAGGGACGCTATTGGCCGCGGCGATCGGGCGCGCGAGCGTCGTCGGTCTGCTTGCACTCATCGGCGTGTCGATGCTCCCTCGCGCTGCGGCGGGACAATTGGTTGCCGAGGCGGCGATCGGCGAACCGTTCGGCGTCGCGAGCGTGACGATTCCGATCGACGAAGCCGATCGGCGGCTGTGGCTCTCCGAAGGACTGCAGATCGTCGATCCGGAGCAGCGTTGCTTCTATCCGGCGTTCTCTCAGGGGACGGTCCGTCGTTTTCTCGGTGAGGTGCTGGGGCAACAGCCTGGCGAGAACGTCCGCCAGGTGCAGGTCTTCTTCCTGTTCCGCGGCGCGGCGCCGTTCGAAATGACGATCGAGACGACTCGGGCGCATCGCGTCGTCGTTCGGCCGGCGCGACTGAGGCGTCTGCGGGCCGAGATGCTGCGGCAGGGATGGTGGCGCGAGTTCGTCGCCGACTCGCGCACCCAGGGGCGCGAGTCGGATTATCCGCCGGCGATCGAAACGTACCTGGTCGCGTTGCTCGGACGGCGCATGGGTCTCGAACCTCCGCTGCTGAGTCGACGGGAGGAGAGCGAATCGGACGAGCTGCGCGAGACGCTCGAACTGCTGATGGGGGTCGAGGCGCTGCGGTATCGGACGATGCGCGCANNAGCCCGCCGACATCGCGTGGGGGGAGCCGTATCGGTTTCCCGACGAAGCGACGGAAGCCTCGTCGATCGAACCGATCGCGATGCACGTTCCCGAAGAGTGCCTGTATGTTCGCTTCGGATCGTGGTCCAACCAGATCCGCTTCAAGGGGTTCCTGAAAGGGTACGGGGAGGATCTGAGTCGTTTGGTGGCGCTGCGAGGCTATGACGCGCGGCTGGACGATCGGATGCAGGAACAGATCGGGATCGTCGATTCTCAGGTGACCGACCTGCTCGGCGGCAATCTGATCGCCGACGTCGCGCTGATCGGGTTCGACACGTTCCTGCGCGAAGGGGCCGCGATGGGGATCGTTCTCCAGCAGCGGAACGGCCTNNATGTCGCTGTCGAGTCAGCGGAGCGGCATCGTCCGCAAGCTGAAGGACCAGGGAGCGATCGAGGAGACGCTCGAGATCGGCGGCCGCAAGGTCTCGTTCATCTCGACCCCCGACAATCGACTCCGTTCGTTCTGGGTGAGCGACGGCGACTTTCATCTGATGACCAACTCGCGACGGTTGGTCGAGCGGTTTCTCGAAGCAGGACAGGGGCTCGGGGCGCTCGGCGACTCGGACGAGTTCCGCTGGACGCGACAAGAGTTTCCGCTCGATCGAAACGATTCGGTCTTCGCTTATCTGTCGAGCGCCCTGTTCCGCAATCTGCTCTCGCCGCAGTATCAGATCGAACTGCGGCGTCGCCTGGAAAGCGTGACCGACATCGAACTGGTGCATCTGGCGCGCGCGGTGGCTCGGGCCGAAGGGATCGCGGCGGAGGATCTCGACGGGCTGATCGAAGCGGGCCTGCTGCCGGAAGGATTCGGGCGGCGTCCGGACGGAAGCGGGCCGATCCTGGCCGAAGCCGAGGTCTGGGATTCGATGCGAGGCCGTCGCGGCTATTTCCTGCCGATCGCCGATGTCCGAATCGACGGCGTGACGGAGCGAGAAACGCAGGCGTATCTCGAGCGATCGACCTATTTCGCGTCGCGATGGGGCCGGCTCGATCCGCTGGTCCTGGCGGTGAAGTTCGTCCCGGCGGATGGAGGCGGCGAGCGACTGGAGTTCGAAGCGCGATTGGCTCCGTTCGGTGAGGAGAAGTACGGCTGGCTCTTTTCGATCCTCGGTCCGCCGATGGAGACGATCGTCGAAGGGAACGGAACCGATGTGGTCAATCTTCAGGCGAGCGTGCGCGGCGGGTTGCTGATCCCGGGAACCGATCCGCATCGGTTGTTCGTGACGCTGCAGGACGAAGGCCCGTCGCGCGACGGACCTCCCGAGACGATTCTCGAGTGGATCCAAGTGCTGCGGTCCGCTCCCGGCTACCTCGGCGCCTCGCCCAAGCCCGGCTTTCTCGATCTGCTGCCGATCGGGCTCGGAGCTCAGCCGGACCCCGACGGCTACACCAAATCGCTGCTCGGCATCTGGCGTTGGCAGGGAGGAGATGTCTCGCTGCTGAGTTTCGACCGGGAACGATTGTGGCGTGCCTCGGAAGAGTTGCACTACCGGCCGCTGGAATCCCCGGCTCACGTCCATCTGCGATTGGGCGAAGTCGGTTCGAGTGCGCTGCGCCCGTGGGTCGAACAGGCGGTGACGCTGCGCGCCAAGGAGACGACGGTCGGGAACGTCCGCTTGCTCGGCCAGATGGTCCGGCAGCTGAAGGTTGCTCCCGAGTCGGCGTTGGCGGAAGCGGAACGACTGCTCGACGTCACCTTTCGCTGTGCGCTCGACGGCGAGTTCCGACTCGAACAACCGGCCGGCCTTTCGCCGCGTTGGCGGAGCTCGCATCTCGATCCGCTCGCCGACAGCCCGTCGTCGGTGCCGGAGGTCCGGTTGCTCGACTGGTTGGCCGAAGCGGAAGCCTCACTCAGGAAAGAGACCGATCAGGTTGCGGTCTGGGGCTACCTGACGATTCGCGACCTGCCTCGGGAGAACTCCGGTAGCGGCGAGTGAGCGTCGCGGGTCGGCGCGATTCACTCGCTCGATGAGGTTTCCCCTTTGATCATGCGCTGCGGCGGCATCGGCAAGTCGACCGGCCGATCAGCGCGACGGCGGTCACCCTCGCCCCAGGGATCGCGGCTTCGCGCCATGCCGATGCGCGCAAGTGTCCTGTCCGGTTACGATCGGGGGGAGGATCGATCTTCCGGTCGCCACGGCAAGGCGGCGGGAGCCGATTCGGGGGCCTTCCGGCGAGGGGACGGGGTTTGCCGATGATCACGGCGGGGATCTTGGGCGGAATCGGCAGCGGTAAGAGCACCGTAACGGCAATGCTCGTCACCCGAGGCGCGACGGCGATCGATGCGGATCGTCTGGGGCATGAAGCGCTGCGCGAACCGGAAGTGAAATCGGCGGTGCGGCGCGAGTTCGGCGACGCGGTTTTCGACGCCGACGGGTGGATCGTCCGGGCCTCGCTTGCCAGAATGGTTTTCGACGATTCGCCGGAAGGTCGACGGTATCTGGCCGCTTTGGAAGCGATCGTGCATCCGAGGATTTCGGAGGCGATCGAGCGCCGCTTGGCCGACTTGCGGATCGCCCACGTCCCCCTCGTCATCCTCGATGCACCGGTCCTGCTCAAGGCTCGGTGGGACCGGTTCTGCGATCATCTGATCTTCGTCGATGCGCCGGCGGAGCAGCGATTGGCTCGCGTCCGCGAGCGGGGCTGGTCCGAGGCGGAGTGGCGTCGTCGCGAGGCGGCTCAAGAGCCTCTCGATCGGAAGCGAGCCCTCTGCGATACGCTCATCGACAACGGATCGGGTCTCGAGCGGACCCGTGCTCAGGTCGACGCGCTCGTGGATCGCTGGCTCGCCGCCGACCGTACGAACCTCAGCCCGAGATGCGGGAAGGAAACCGACGGGGGCGGCAACCCTAGGTGATGGCTCCGTCGTCTTCGCTCGGCCGAGACCGCTCGTTCGCTGCTCTCCCGATCGCCGTCCGCTCTTCCCTCCTCCCGCCGCTCGTCAAGAATCTTCTCTTCATCCCGCTCGTCCGCGTACTCGTCGTCGCTCGTTCCCTGCGCGACGCTCGGAGTCTCTCGTCATGTCCCAACCGTTCGTCGACCCCGAAGACGATGGCGAACGCCATCGCTCAGCACCGTTGCCTCCGTCGTTGCCGAACGGCGATTCGTCCCGTTCCGTCGACGGCTTTCGGCCTCCGGAAGGGCTGCGCGGCAGCGAACCGTATCGCGGCGGGGAGGGGCATCGCGGTCCGGTCCGTCGCCCCTTTCGTTCGCATCCGTCGCGCCGGATTACGCTGAGTCCGGCGACCGAGGAGCGACTGAGGGAACTGGAGCGGGACGGTGAGCCGATTTCGTTCGCCGAGTCGTTGAATCATGCCGGAGCGGCGGGCGAGGAGGGAGCGGTCGAGCTTCCGGCGGAGGCAAAAGTAGACCTGCCGCAGGACCCGCATCTGCATCAGCTGCAGCAGTTGCCGACGCAGAGCCTGTTGGCGCTGGCGATCAAGGAAGGGATCGCGGTCGCTCCCGAGATGCGCCGCCAGGATCTGATCGTCGCGATCCTCAAGCAGCGGCTGAAGCGCAACGGGTTCATGTACGGCGAAGGGACTCTCGAGATCCTGCCGGACGGATTCGGGTTTCTGCGCAGCCCCGATTCGCACTACCTGTCTTGCCCCGACGACATCTACGTCTCGCCCAGTCAGATCCGCAAGTTCGGTCTTCGGACCGGGTCGACCATCTCGGGTCAGATCCGGCCGCCGAAGGAGAACGAGCGGTACTTCGCGCTGCTGAAGGTCGAGGCGATCAACTACCGCGATCCGCAGACCGCCAGCCGCACGGTCCTGTTCGACGATCTGACGCCGCTCCATCCGGACGAGCGAATTCGTCTGGAGTTCGATCCGCACGAACTCTCGACGCGCGTCGTCGATCTGCTCTGTCCGATCGGCTTCGGCCAACGCGGGCTGATCGTCAGTCCGCCGCGCGCGGGGAAGACGGTCCTGATGCAGAAGATGGCCAAGGCGGTCCTGACCAACTATCCGGACGCCTACGTCATCATGTTGCTGATCGACGAGCGACCGGAAGAAGTGACCGACATGGAGCGGGAGGTCAAGGGAAAGAACTGCGAGGTGATCAGCTCGACGTTCGACGAACCGACGTCGCGTCACGTCCAGGTCGCGCAGATGGTGCTCGAAAAGGCGAAGCGGCTGGTCGAATGCGGCATCGACGTCGTGATCTTCCTCGACTCGATCACGCGGCTGGCCCGCGCCTGGAACTCGGAATGTCCGCAGAGCGGCAAGACGCTTTCGGGAGGGCTGGACGCCAATGCGATGCAGCGCCCCAAGTCGTTCTTCGGATCGGCCCGCAAGGTCGAAGAAGGGGGCTCGCTGACGATCGTCGCCACGGCGCTCGTCGATACCGGCAGCCGAATGGACGAGGTGATCTTCGAGGAGTTCAAGGGGACCGGCAATCTCGAGATCGTGCTCGATCGACGGATGGTCGAGCGGCGGGTCTGGCCGGCGATCGATCTGGGGCGGAGCGGAACGCGGCGCGAGGAGCGGCTGATGGATCCCGAGGAGCATCGCCGGATCGGAGCGCTCCGCCGCGTGCTCGCCGATCTCTCTCCTCCCGATGCCATGGAACGGCTGGTCGAGCGGCTGAAGAAGTCGAAGTCGAACGCCGAGTTCCTGATGACGCTGACGGTTCACGACTGAGTCGTCGTTCCGAAATGCCGGAGCCCGGACGGCGAACGTTCGGGCCCGGTTCGCGAGCGTCGGTCGCGTGCGTCGACCGAGGGGACGCGACTTGCCGCTTTGCCCGGCCCGCGATCGAATGGTCGGGCCGTCCTGTTGATCCGATCGAGATGATCCATGAAGGGAACCGCCGTGCCGAACGTCTTCGAGGGAAAGCCGGACCGAGTGCAGGGACGCGTCGCGATCATCGTGTCGCGCTACAACGAGTCGGTCACCGAACGGCTGCTCGAAGGAGCGCTCCGTACCGCCCGCGCCAACGGCTTGAGCGATGATCGGATCGACGTCGTCCGAGTACCGGGGGCTTGGGAGTTGTCGCTCGCTGCGATGCGAGCGGCTTCCTCGATGTCGTACGAGGCGGTGGTCTGCCTGGGGGCGGTGATCCGCGGCGAGACGTCGCACGACGAGCACATCAATCGCCAGGTCTCGGAGAGTCTCGGGCGGATCTCGCTGGAACACGGCGTTCCGATCGGTTTCGGACTGCTGACCGTGAACAACCTGGAACAGGCGCTCAACCGCGCCGGCGGCTCGGTCGGCAACAAGGGGGAAGAGGCGACGCTGGCAGCGCTGCAGATGGCCGATCTTCTCGCGTCGTGGGACTGATGGTCGCGAGGCGCGCTCTCGACCGGCCGCCAGGCGCCGGTTGCGACCTGCGGGCCCGGCAGATACCCTTGCACGATTCCCTCCACGGTTCCCCTATCCGCCGGGCGGTCGACGACCGGCCGAGTTCGGACGATCGGAGTCACCAGCCGCCATGTCCCGCCGTTCCAAGGCTCGTGAAGTCGTCCTGCAGCTCCTGTATCAGGACGATCTCAATTCCGATCGGCGGTTGACCGCGGACGAAGCGTTCGTGCGGGAGCGTCTGGAGGAAGATCTTTCGCTGGTTGATTTCGCGTGGGATCTGCTTCGCGGAGTCCGGTCGCGGCGACGGGAGATCGACGAGGCGCTGGCGCGAGTCGCGGCGAACTGGTCGCTCGAACGGATGGCC
>DMPQ01000385.1 GCA_003455945.1 Planctomycetaceae bacterium | reverse complement strand
ATCTATCCGTGGTTGACGGGGCGCGAACTGCTTTCGTTCTTCGCCGACCTGTACGGAGTTCCGACGGCCGTCGCTCGCGGTCGGATCGACGAGTTGGCCGAGCGATTCGATCTGACTCGTTTCATCGACCGGCGCTGTGCGACCTACAGCACGGGACAGCGTCAACGCGTCCTCTTCGCTCGCGGGCTGGTGCATGATCCTCCGGTGATGCTGCTCGACGAACCGACTCGCGGCATGGACATCGTCGGTACCCAGGCGGTCTTCGAATATCTGGGGCACCTTCGAGCCGCAAGCAAGGCGGTGATCCTGAGCACGCATCGCCTGGATGAAGCGCAGCGGTTCTGCGATCGGTTCGGCCTGATCTTCCGCGGCACGCTGCGGCACCACGGAACGCTGCAGGAACTCCGTTCGTCGACCGGCGAACAGTCGCTCGTCGACATGTTCGTCCGTCTAATGGCCGACGATCGTCGCAAGGAGGCGGTCTGATGGACGCGACTCGCGACGATCGCGCCGACGGTGCCGTTCCGTTCGGCCGCGAGCCGGACAGCTCGGCTCGGTNNCAGCTGCCGCCGCTGCGGCGAGTCGACATCTTCGGTCGACTGGTCCGACTCTGCCTGAAGGAGTTCCGCGAGATCCTCAGGGATCGCCGGACGATCTTCACCTTGGTCGGCATGCCGCTGCTCGTCTATCCGCTGTTGAGCCTGGTCTTCAATCGCTTCGTCCTGACGACATTGGTCGACGGCGACCGAACGCCGGCGACGATCCTGGCGTTCGACGGCGACGCTCAGGCCGAAGAGTTCTGGCGGACGATCGCCGCCGGGAACCTGCAACTGGAGCGTCTCGGCGAGGAGGTTTCCGATCTCGAACAGGTCGAATGGAAGGCGGACACCACCTCGGAGGTCGATCGCAAGGTGACCGACGGGCGAGTCGATCTGGGCGTGCAGATGCTGGGAGGATCCCAGACGGCCCCTCCGCGTTGGCGTCTGACGCGATTGCCCGGAGGCGACCGCGGCGACATGGCGGAGCGGATCCTGACGCGGCGACTCGAAGCGCTCAACCGACGCGTCGTCGACGGGTTGCTTCGCCGCGCGGGGCAACCGCCGTTTCTGCCGGTCGAGTACGACCGGCTGTTGCTCGAGCCGCCGAAGGGGAGCGGACTGACGCTCGTCGCCTTCATTCCGCTGATGCTGATCCTGATGACGATCACCGGCGCGGTCTATCCGGCGATCGATCTGACCGCCGGCGAGCGCGAGCGAGGGACGCTCGAAGCGCTGATCGCCGCTCCGATTCCGCGCAGCGGTCTGCTGTTCGCCAAGTACGTCACCGTCGTCTTCGTCGCGATGCTGACGGCGGTCGCCAACCTGGTCGCGATGTCGACGACGCTGATGGTCGGCGGCCTCGAAAAGCTCGTCTTCGGCGATCAGGGATTGTCGCTGATGGTGATCGGCCAGATCTTCGGCCTGCTGATCCTCTTTGCGGCCTTCTTCTCGGCGGTGCTGCTCGCGATCACGTCGTTCGCGCGAAGCTTCAAGGAGGCACAGGCGTACCTGATTCCGCTGATGCTGCTGACGCTGGCGCCGGGCATCCTGACGCTCGCTCCCGACCTGTCGCTCGCCGGACCATTGGCGGTCACGCCGCTGGTGAACATCGCGCTGTTGGCGCGAGACCTCTTCGCCGGAAACGCCGATCCGACCTGGGGTCTGCTCGTGATCGCCTCGACCACGATCTACGCCGCGGCCGCGCTCGGCATCGCATCGTCGATCTTCGGTACCGATGCGGTCCTGTACGGCAGTTCGATCGGCTGGCGAGACTACCTGCGCCGTCCCGACGAGTCGGCCGCGACCGCGACTCCCGCCGCTGCACTCACCTGCTTGGCCGTGTTGTTCGTGGCGTTCTTCCTGAGCTACGGCGTCATGGCTCGCTTCGCTGCCCCCGGCGGTGCCGCCCGAGGTGCGATCGACCCGACTCCCCAGCTGATCGTGGCGGCATCGGCGAGCGCCATGATCTTCCTCGGCATTCCCGGTGCGATGGCGATCTGGCTCCGATTGCGCTGGGCCTCGGCCTTCGGTCTTCGCGCCGCCCCTCTCTGGAGCATTCCGGTCGGCTTGCCGATCGCGCTCGGCATGTGGACTCTGGCCCACGAACTGGTGCTCCTGTCGGAGTGGTTCGGTTGGGTCAATATCGAAGCGATGAGCGATCGCGTGCGCACGCTGCTTACGTCGTGGCGCAGCGTTTCGCCGTTGCTGATCGTCGTCGCATTCGGAATCGTGCCCCCCATCGTCGAAGAGTTCTTCTTTCGCGGGCTGTTGTTTCGGGCGATCGCTTCCCGTTTCGGTCCCTGGGGAGCGATCGTGGCATCGAGCCTGGCGTTCGGCACCTTTCACGTGGTGAGCGGTCTGCAGCTGACTCCGGAGCGGTTCTTGCCGTCGACGTTCGCCGGTCTGGTGCTGGGAATCATCGCGTGGCGTACGGCGAGCCTCTTTCCCGGAACGTTCGTCCACGCGATCCACAACTCGGGATTGTTGCTGCTCGCCTATTACCAGCCGCAGCTGCAACAATGGGGTTTCGACGTCGCCGAAGGGAAGCACCTGCCGGCGACCTGGTTGGCGCTCGGCGGCGGCTCGGTCGCGCTCGCGCTGCTGATGGCGCTCCGAATGAAGGTCCCCGCGGATGACTCGCCGACCTCTCTTTCCTCCGCAACGCCCCGCACGACTGCCGAGGCGGTCTGAGTTCGGCGGACGATACGGAGTCATCCGATGACCGAACGATCCGTATCGACCGAATCGCGGTTTCGCGTCGGTGTCGTTCGTCGGACGCTCCGGAGCGAGCAAGCGTCGCCGACTCGGTCCTGCGTCGCGATTGCCGGGATCACCGCGTCGCTCGTCGTCGCCTTGCTCGCAAGCCCGACCTCGACCGCGGCCGCTTCCCTGCAGTCCCCTCCCGCAACGACGGACGAACCGCGCGTACCGGCTCCGGACCTGCGACTTGCCGACGACGCTTTTCGTCATGGACGCTACGACGAGGCGCTCGACCAGGCGCGGCGAGCGGTCGCGCAAGGGATCTGGAACGAGCGTTGGTACCTGCTGGCGATCCGCGCCGAAGCGACCGTCGGCAATCTCGAAGCAGCTCGCGAAACGGTCGACAAGGGACTCTCGCGATATACCTCGAGCATCCAGCTCCGATGGCTCGGCGCCGGGGTCGCAAGGCGTCTCGGCGAGATCGAACAGGCCGAGCGTTGGCTCGACGAGATCGAAACGTTGTTGGAGGCGTCCGCCTGGCGTTACACCGATCGAGCCAACCGAATCGTCGCGGCTCGCTTTCTCCTGTCTCGAGGCGTCGACCCGAAGTCGGTGCTCGAATCGCTGCTCGATCGAGTCAAGGAGCAGGATGCGCGGTACGTCGATGCCTATCTGGTCACCGCAGAACTGGCACTGTCGAAGCAGGATGCCGCGATGGCCTCGGAAGAGTTGGCCGAGGCGATCGAACTGGATCCCGAGTCGGCCGAAGCGCACTGGATGCTGGGAGTCGCGTTTGCGCCGACCGATGGGGCACGAGCGATCCGGGAATGGTCACACGCGCTCGCCATCGATCCGAACTACGTCCCCTGTCTGCTGTCGATGGTCGACCGTGCGATCGATGCCGAAGATCGCGAGGGGGCCGCAACGCTGCTCGATCGAGTCGAAGCGATCGATGCGCGACGTCCTGAACTCTGGGCCTATCGGGCCGTGCTCGCCTATCTGGCCGAACGCAAGGACGAAGGGGATGCGTTTCGGGCGCGAGCCTTGGCCGATTGGGAAGCCGATCCGGACGTCGATCATCTGATCGGCCGCAAGCTGTCGCAGAAGTATCGATTCGCCGATGGGATCGAACATCAGCGGCGAGCGTTGGCGTTCGATCCGTCGCATCGCCAGGCGGCGCTCCAGTTGGGCCAAGACCTGCTCCGCAGCGGCGACGCGGAAGGATGGAGCTGGGTCGAGAAGGTCCGGCTGGCCGATCCCTATCAGGTGACGGCTTACAACCTGATCGGACTTCGAGACGAACTCGCGTCGTTCGAGACGCTCGAACGCGACGGGTTCGTCGTCCGGATGACGCGCCGCGAAGCGACTCTTTACGGCGAGGAAGTGCTGACCTGCCTTAGCGACGCTCGACGTCACTACGAATCGAAATACGCCGTGACGATCGAGGAGCCGATTCTGGTCGAGATCTTCTCGCGCCCTTCGGACTTCGCGGTCCGCACCTTCGGAGTTCCGGGAGTTTCGGGCTATCTGGGGGTCTGCTTCGGGAATCTGATCACGGTCAACGGCCCCGCGGCGCAGAACGCTCCGCTGTCGTCGTGGGAGTCGGTCCTGTGGCATGAGTTCGGCCATACCGCGACGCTGCAGAAGTGTCGCCATCGCATTCCCCGCTGGCTCGGCGAGGGGATCTCGGTCTACGAGGAGCGACTGCGTGACGGTGGCTGGGGTCGTCGCGCTGGCGCCGCCGATCGGCGTCGGATTCTCGGCGGAGGGCTGGTACCGGTGAGTCGTTTGAGCGAGGCGTTCCTGCGTCCCGGTTCGCCGGCCGATCTCGACTTCGCCTATCTGGAGGCCTCCTGGGTCGTCGAGTATCTGATCGCCTCGCGCGATCTCGAATCACTGCTCGGAGCGCTCGACGATCTGGCCGCCGGCATCTCGCTCGACGAAGCATTGGCGAGACGCTGGGGTTCGCCCGAGTTTCTGGATGCCGACTTCGAACGCTATGCGCGACAGCGAGCCGAAGCGGAAGGATTGGTCGATCCTGCACCGGAAGATTCGGGGACGCAGGAGGATGCGGCGGCACGGGAGATCGTGTCGGCGCAGGGCAGCGAAGGTGGTTCTCCGGAGGACGGCAACGCGGAATGGCCTCGGGGGTCGTCCGAAGAGAAGGCCGACGACGCCGCAGATCAATCGTCGAGCGGGACCGAGCCGGTAACGACCGAAGGCAGCGAGCAGCCATTGGTCGCCGAGGAAGAACGACCGGGAAAGTACGACGCCGAATCGCTCCGACAACTGCGGCGAGAAGCGGAGGGGCGATTCGCCGTCGGCGATTGGCAAGGAGCGACGGAGGCCTTCCGCGAACTCGACGAACGCTTGCCGCCGGAGATCGATCGCCGCCCGTGGCTCGCCCCCTGGTCGATCGCTGCGCGGCGGAGCGGCGATCTCGAGTCCGAATGGGCCGTGCTGGCGCGACGGATCGAAGCGGATGCCGACGATGTCGATGCGCTGACACGCGGATGCGAGCTGGCGCTGGAGCGATCGGACTTCGAGCTGGCTTGGCGGTGGGGGACTCGGCGACTGGGTGTCGACCCGTTGTCCGAAGAGACGCATCGCGTGCGGGCAACGGCAGCGGAGGGACTCGGGCGAGCGGCCGATGCCATCGTCTCGCTGCGTCGGATGCGGGAGTTTCCGGTGACCAACTCGGTCCTGCTCCGTTATCGATTGGCGACGCAGCTGATCGCGGCCGGAGACGACATGACGGCCGAACAGGAACTGATCGAACTGCTGGCCGAAGCACCTCGATTCCGTCGCGCCTGGGCGTCCTACGATCAGCTTCGCGCTCGTCGCGAAGCGAGCGAGACGGCACCCCGTACCGACGACACATCGGAACCGTCCGGATCCTCCGCGAGCGATGGGGAGCGAGGGAAATGATTCAGTCCGTAACGGATCGCCCCTCGACAAGGCCGCGAGCGATCGCGACCAGGAACCGCTTTGCGCCGCTTGCGCTGCTGATGATGACGATGATCGCCGGTTGCCGATCCGAGGCGGTCGACGTGTCGAACTCCGCTCGCGTCGGCAGCTCGCCGATGTCCGCCGACGAATCACGGTCGGTCGAACACGGCGTGCCGGTCGCGATCGCGAGCGCCCGCGAGTTCGCCGCTCAGATCGGTCGGCGACGGGGGGGCTGGGATTTCGTGCCGCAGGAGACGGTTCCGGACCGGATGGGAATTCCGGAGTGGGAGTTCGATCGGCGATTCCGGTCGGACGCCTTTCGTTTCGTACGGGTCAAGTTCGATTCGTTGGGGCGGCGAGGCCCGAACGGCCTCTGGTTTACCGACTATCNNATCCCGACAGCGATCTGAACTTCTCGTTCCGGCTGAAGCAGCTGACGACGATGGATGTCGACCCCGATCCGCTCTGGCTCGACATCACCGACCCGCGGCTCTTCGAGTATCCGTTCCTGTACATGATCGAGCCGGGCTTCATCCGTCTGGACGACGACGAGGTGGCGGCGCTTCGCGCCTACTTCGATCGCGGCGGCTTCATGATGGTCGACGACTTCTGGGGCGAGTACGAATGGCAGAACTTTCATGCCGAGATGTCGCGGGTCTTTCCCGACCGCGAGCCGCTCGATCTCCCTTTCGAGCACCCGATCTTCCACCTGGTGTACGATCTGCCGTTCAAGCCTCAGGTCCCCAGCATCCACAATTGGGAACGGACCGGACTTACCTACGAACGAGAGGATGCGACCGAGGTCCACTATCGTGCGTATTTCGACGACAACGGTCGGATGGTGATGATCATCTGTCACAACACCGACCTGGGCGACGGTTGGGAACGCGAAGGGGAGAGTCGCGAGTATTTCGAGACCTTTTCGGAGCGTCTGGCCTACCCGATGGGCATCAACATCGTCGTCTATGCGATGACGCACTGATCTCGGGCGCGAGGGCCGAGGGACCGTACGCAATCGGTCCGAGTTCGGTCGCACGCCTTTGACCGCGAAATGACGACGCGACGGCACCCCTGACGAACCTCGGAGCAGCGACGTGAGCGAATCGGAATCGAACTCGGATCCGTTCCGGGAGGAGCGAGAAGCGGTCGAACGACTGCGCGAGTCGCGGCGAACGGTCGACGAACAGCTTCGCCGGATCCTGGTCGGACAGAACGAGGCGATCGAGCAGCTGTTGATCGCACTTTTCGCCGGCGGTCACTGCCTGATCACCGGCGCGCCGGGGCTCGCCAAGACACTCCTGGTCCGTACGCTGGCGCAGCTGTTTCGACTCGAGTTCCGCCGCATCCAGTTCACTCCCGATCTGATGCCGTCGGATATCGTCGGCACCGAGATCCTGCAGGAGGACGAGAACCAACGGCGTCATCTGAAGTTCGTCCGCGGTCCGATCTTCGCCAACGTCATCCTGGCCGACGAGATCAACCGGACGCCGCCGAAGACGCAGGCGGCGCTGCTCGAAGCGATGCAGGAGCAACAGGTCACCGCGGCCGGCCAGCGCTTGCCGCTTCCGCGTCCCTTCTTCGTTCTCGCGACCCAGAATCCGATCGAGATGGAGGGGACCTATCCGCTCCCCGAAGCGCAGCTCGATCGATTCCTGTTCGAAGTGGTGGTCGACTATCTCGAGGAGGACGACGAAGTCGAAGTGGTCCGCCGGACGACGCGAGGCGAACTGCCGACGCTCGAGCCGATGTTCGACGCCGAGGATCTCGCCGCCTTCCACAAGGTGACCGCCGGGGTTCCGGTCGGCGATCCGGTCGTCCGTTATGCCGTCCGCCTGGCGTCGGCCAGTCGCCCGCATCGCAAGGGAACGCCGCCGTTCGTCGACGAATGGGTCTCTTGGGGCGCCGGGCTGCGAGGGGCGCAAAGTCTGATCATGGGAGCCAAGGCGAGGGCCCTGCTCTACGGCCGCTCGCACGTCTCGGTCGACGATGTTCGGGCCCTCGCGCTGCCGGCTCTTCGGCATCGCATCCTGCCGAGCTACCGAGCCGAGGCAGACGGCATCTCGGTCGCTCAGATCGTCGCGCGACTCGTGGAGCACGTACCGGCCCCCTAAGTACTTCCCGTTGTCCGCCTCGCGTTTCGGATCTCTCCCACTTTTGCGACGGGTCGGCCGATGTCCGCGTCTCGCGACGCTCTCGATCCCCGAGCCTTGGTCCGAATCCGCGACCTGGAGCTGCGCGCGCGGACGATCGTCGCCGGTATGCATCGCGGACTTCATCGGAGCCCGTTGCCTGGGCTGTCGATCGAGTTCACCGAATACCGCCCTTATGCCCCGGGAGACGACCTCCGGTTCCTCGATTGGAAACGGTTCGCTCGCTCGGATCGTCCCTATGTGAAGCGGTTCGAGGACGAGACGAACCTGCGCTGCTGGTTCCTGATCGACGCCAGTCGTTCGATGGAGTTCGGATCGGAAGGGGTCACGAAGTTCGAGTACGCTCGTACGCTCACCGCGACGTTGGCCTATCTGCTGCTGGAGCGGCACGATGCGGTCGGGATCGCTCGATTCGCCGGCGATGTGGAGCGATTCGTTCCCGCTCGATTCCGAGTCCGCCAGTGGCAGCATCTGCTCGCGACGCTCGCCGCCGCTCCTACCGGCGAGGCGACCGATCCGGTTCGGTCGCTCGAGCACTTCAGTCGCCTGGTGAATCGCCGCGGGTTGGTCGTGCTCGTGTCGGACTGCCTGACCGATCCGGAGGGACTCGAACGTTCGCTCGGGATGTTGCGCGGTCGAGGTCAGGACCTGCTCCTGTTGCAACTGCTCGACCCGCGCGAAACGGCGCTCGCTCCGGAAGACCCCTATCAGGTTCGTGATCTCGAGACCGGACGCCGGATCGTGATCGATCCGCGTCGCGCGGCGGAGGACTATCGCCGACGATTCGAGGCTCATCAGCAGCGACTCGACGAGCTCGCGAAACGCCTGGGGGCCGATCGGTTCGTCGTGATGACCGATCGACCGCTCGACGAGGCGTTGGCAGCGGCACTGCTCGCCCGCTCGCGACGATTGGCCGGCCGCGTGCTGCGCCGGGAGCGGATCGGAGGGAGCCGATGAGTCTGCTGGCCCCTTGGTTCCTGGCCGGAGCGGCGACGATCGCGCTACCGGTTCTCTTTCATCTGATCCGTCGCACCGTACGCAACGAGCGGCCGATCAGCACGCTGATGTTCCTGTCCGCGGCCCCTCCCCTGCCGTCGCGTCGCTCTCGACTCGAGGACCTGCCGCTGCTGATCGTTCGAGCGCTGATGCTCGCGCTGATCGCCTTCGCCTTCACCCGCCCGTTTCTGCGATCGGAACGGACGGTGGTTCAGCCGTCGGCGCGGCGTCATGTCGCGGTAGTGCTCGATGCGAGCGCAAGCATGCGTCGGCGTGAGCGATGGAGCGAGGGAGAGAGAATCGCCGACGAACTGATTCGCGGCACGCCGTCGGATCGGCCGATCGCGTTCTGGCTCGCCGGGCCGGATCTCGTTCCGCGGATCGATCGCTGGGACGTTGCGGGCGAAGGGGACGGAATCGGAGGTGGTTCGATGCCGTCGGATCGGGCGACTCCGAGCTGGGGATCGGACGATCTGCCGAATGCCGTGCGCCAGGTACTGGATCGACATGCTTCGCTGGCCGATGCCGACGGCCAGAGGACGGAACTCGAGCTGCATCTGATTTCGGACTTCTCGTCGGGCGACTCGGCCGATTGGCGTTCGATCGAATGGCCGAGCGGTGTCTCGGTTCGACTGCATCCGGTCGAGCGACCGATGCTTCACGACGACGCTTGGCTCGAACTGCTGGCGCCGGAGGGATCGGCGGATCGGTCCGAGTATCGCGTACGGATCTCGAATGCCGGCGATTCGACGCACGAGCGATTTCGTTTGGTCGACTCGCTCGGCCGTTCGGAGATCGAGCTGACGTTGCCGCCGGGCCGATCTCGTATCGTGATGGTACCGGGCTCGGAAATCCCCTTCGAACTGCGACTGGAAGGAGACCCGACCGAGTTCGGCAACCGCTTGTACCTGCCGCCGATCGGAACGCGCGAGGGGACGATCCGCTGGAACGGCGATCCGTCCGACGAATCGGCGTGGATCATTCGGACGGCGATCGAGAGTCTGGAGCGTCCGCGGCCAGCCTGGAGCGAGAAGATCGCGGATACCACGAGTGATCCGTCGACCGATGCTCAGGCGGGGCTTGCCTGCACCTTGCTGCTGAACCCTCCGGAAGTCGACGCGGTCGACTCGATCGTGTCGCGTGTTCAACGAGGCGAACGCCTGGTGATTGCGCTCGATCGACCCGTCGACGAAGCGAACGCTGCCGCATGGGAACCGCTGTTCGACCGACTGCTCCCCGACTCGGAACTGCGTATCGCCGAAACTCCTCTCGACGACTTCCTGCTGATCCGTGGTGCGGAGAGAGATGACCCGTTGCTCGGCGAGTTCGCGGTGGAGTCATTCCGCGACTTCGGTGAGATCCATGTCTGGCGTCAGCGGCGGTTGAGTTGGCGTGATGCCGTCCCTTCGGGCGACGACAGCCTTCGCGTCGTGGCGGAGTTCGACGACGGTTCGCCTTGGATCGTCGCGGCGAATGTCGGCGAGGGAACCGTGGTGTTGATGACGACCGGCTGGACGCGCGAAGAATCGGAACTCGGCAGGAGCAGTCGTTTCGCCCCCTTGGTCACGACGCTGATCGGTTTTGCGGAGGCGCTTCCGGATCATGCGATCGAGGATTGCGATCGACTGTCGCTCGACCGGATCGCGACCGATTCGCCGGCGGCCCGATCGGAATCGCGAGGGTCGATCGGCGATGCCGAGACGACATGGAGCGGTTGGGGCATGCCCGCTCCGGGAGCCTATCGCGCTGCCGACCAGCTCGACAGCGGCGATCTCTGGATTGTCGCCAGGGTTCCGGCGAACGAGTTCGACGAGCAAGGGGACCACTCGGCCGATATCGCGACCTGGTTGCCGAACGCCGATGCGACACTTGCGGAGCTCGATCGGCAGGTCGCGAGTCGGCGTCTGGAGGACGAGAAGCTCGAGCGTACTCAAGGCTACTGGCGCTGGGGGCTGTTCGCGGCGCTCGTGCTTTCGATTGCCGAATCATGGCTCGGCTGGCGAGCGTCGACGCGAGTCGCGGAAGCGAAGGTCGAAACGATGCTGGCGACGAGCGAAGAGAATCGGGTCGGCGAAACCTGAGTCAAGATGCCCGCGGTATCGCGAGTCGAACGTCCTTTGGAATTCCGTCGGATGCGAGTCGATACCGTCCGTACCACGGATGTCGCCATCTCACGGAAGAGCCCCGCTGTCGACCAAGCGCAAGGGCTTCCCATGTCTGCCGGAGTTCTCGACCTCGCCATGACGCTGCTGTTCGTTGCCGTCTGGGCCATGATCGGCCAATTCAGGCTGTCGAGCGGCCAGGGATGAAGCGACCGCGAACGATCTTCGCCGAAACGAAGCGACACGGCCGCGGACTTCGGTTCGCGGCGAGTCGCTTCGGCCAATCTCCCATCGGCGCCTCGCTAGTCGGTACGTCGCGTGCCGACGTGCTACTCTGCTGAGGCCGTTCCGGATCGTGCCGCGAATCGCCTAGTGGGCCGACGCGGCCGAGCGAGTCGATTCCGACGCCTGTCGTCGATCGGTCTCCCGTTGCCGGAACTCGTGGAGTCGTATCGAGATGTCGGACGTTGGCCCCCCGGTTTCCGCCCCTTCACCCGAAACTCCTTCGGCCAGCCCTTCCGCCGCGCCGGCGTCTAAGGGGGGGCCGTTTCGCGAGACCTGGTTGATCCTGCGGAACCGGGTCCTGAGCGGGCTGTTCCTCGCGCTGCCGTTGCTCGTCACGGCATTCGTGATCAAGTGGACCTACGACCTGCTTTCCGAAAACCTGATTGCGCCGATCGCACGGCTCGTGCTTCGATGGTGGGACACGACGCAGCTGGTTCAGGCCGAAAGCTGGGTGGTCAATGCTCTGGCGCCGATCGTCGCGATCGTCCTGATCCTTTCGACGCTCTTTCTGCTGGGAATGTTCTTTCGATCGCGCGTCCATCGCCTGATGGACTGGGTCCTGCTCCAGGTTCCGGTCGTCCGCACGATCTACTCGGCCGTCATGAAGGTGATCGATTCGATCCAGCGGAGCGGACCGAGTCCGCAGTTTCAGCGGGTCGTCCTCGTGACGTTTCCGCATCCCGGCGCCAAAGTACCCGGCTTCGTCACGTCGACCTGCGTCGACCGCCTGACGGGCAAGACGATTCTCTGCGTCTACTGTCCGACGACCCCCGTGCCGACCTCGGGTTTCATGCTGCTGGTCCCCGAAGAGGACGTCTTCGATATCTCGTGGGACGTCCAAGACACGGTGCAGGCGATCGTCTCGGGAGGGATCTCGATGCCGCAGTTCGTCGAGTACTACTCGCCGGAAGAACTGAAGATGTTGGGGTCCGTCGAGGTAGCGCCGCCCGGTCCGTGAACGATCGACAGCCTGCTGTCCGCCTTGACCGAAGAGCTTTGCCGGTCGTCCGAATGATCGAAGTCTGACGATTTCGAGGGTGGCGTTGACCGTTTCCCCCCCGATTCCTACAACGGAGCCGTCGCGCCGACGTCGATCTCGGTGCGAAATCTCCTCTCGAGCTCCGGCGATCCGACGCGTGGAGCCATCCCGAGGAACCTTCGACGGAACCGGCCGTTAGCCCGATGGCGCACGAGCCGTGTCCTATGTTCCGTTGAAGGGTGGGGACCGATCGTCGGTTCGCGACGTTCCGTTCCCGTCCGATCTCGCATCCGCTTGCGATCGAGGTCCGTTGCCGACTCGGATTGTCGGCGGCGGAAGCGCCGTCCGGTTCGATCCATCCACCGTTTGTCGCGTCGGCGAGCCTCGACGGCTTCGCGAGACGTGCCCCCGCCGGGAAACGCTCATGAGCCACGACGAGAAGAAGCCGAAAGGTCTGATCCAGTTCCTGTTCGGCAACAGCCTGTTCCTGATCAGCGGCACGATCCTCGCCCTGATCTGGGCCAATACCGATGCCCAACTCGGAACCCACACGCATCACCAGATCTTCCATACCGATCTTGTCGAACTGGTGACCGGCAAGAGCGGGTCGCATGACGGCGATCACGCGGACGAGACGCATGCGGATGGCGCTCACGCCGACGGCGATCATGCGGCGGAGCCTGGACATGCGGAAGAGGCTCATGTCGAGGGAACTTCGTCGGAATCGGCCCCGGCAGCCGGCGAGTCGCAGGAATCCGCAGCCGCTCCGGCCGACGGAGCCGATGCGGAGAAGAGCGACAAGCATGCCGAGAAGTCGTCCGGAGCGCATCATGGCCTGACGCTTCACTTCCTGATCAACGACGTTCTGATGGCTCTCTTCTTCGGCATGGCGACGAAGGAGGTTTGGGAGTCGTTGTTGCCGGGAGGTGCATTGTCGAACCCGCGCAAGGCGGCGACGCCGTTGCTCGCGACACTCGGCGGAGTCGTCGGACCGGCGATCGTCTACTCGGTCGGCGTCCTGATGTTCAGCGAATGGTCCGTGCTGGGACGTGGTTGGGCGATTCCCTGTGCCACCGACATCGCGTTCAGTTACCTCGTCGCCCGAATCATCTTCGGCAACGGGCATCCCGCCATCGCGTTCCTGCTGCTGTTGGCGATCGCCGACGACGCAGCAGGGCTGGTGATCCTCGCGATCTTCTACCCCTCGGCTCCGCTCGAACCGATGTGGCTACTCCTCTCGGTCGGAGCGATCGTCGCGGGTGTGGTCTCCAAGAAGCTGCGAATTCATAGCTTCTGGTGGTACCTGCTCGTTCCGGGCGTGATGAGCTGGACCTCGTTCTACATGGCGGGAGTCCATCCCGCGCTCGGTCTGGTTCCGATCATCCCGACGCTGCCGCACGCGAAAAGCGACCTCGGTATCTTCGCCGTCAATGAGTTGGGACGGAAAGACACGCTGAGCGAGTTCGAACACTTCTTCAAGAATCCGACCGAGGTGCTGCTCGGCTTCTTCGGCCTCTGCAATGCCGCCGTCGCGTTCTCGAACGTCGGGACAGGAACCTGGCTGGTCCTGGCCGGGCTGATCGTCGGCAAGCCGGTCGGCATCACGCTGCTGACGCTGATCGCCGAGAAGGTCTTCCGCCTGCAGATTCCTGCCGGCATGACCTATCGACATGTCATCACGCTCGGCTGCGTCGCCGGCATCGGCTTCACGGTCGCGCTGTTCGTGTCGACCGCCGCCTTCAGCGAACCGGGGCCGACCCTCGATTCGGTGAAGATGGGTGCGCTCGGCAGCTTCGGCGCCGCGATCGTAGCGTTCGNNGACCGCATCGACATCGATGCGGCGGGCCTTTTTGTTGCCCTGCGCGATGACGTTACGCCGCACAGCGACGTTGCGTCCTACCTCGGACTATTCACCTGAGCTCGACTGGCCGCCGGCATCGGACCGTCCGAGTCGTTGCCGGATCAGCGCGGCGCGGCGAGACAACTCGCGTTCGAACCCGCGATCGACCGGGCGATAGTACGTCCGTTCGACTCCCAGATAGTCCTGCGCGGCGATCCCGTCCGCTTCGTCATGCGCATAACGATACCCCTCGACGCTCCCGAGTTCCTTNNCCGCCGTAGTGGGCGTCGCGCAGATGGCGAGGGACCGGCAGAACGGCACGCGTTCGGACGTCGTTCGTCGCCTCGCCGATCGCCATCGTCGACGCATTCGACTTGGGAGCCAGTGCCAGGTAAGCNNTCGGCGTTGCCGATGTCCTCGCTCGCCAGGATCACCAACCGGCGACAGAGAAAACGGATCTCCTCCCCTGCTTCGAGCATTCTGGCCAGCCAGTAGAGCGCCGCATCGACATCGCTGCCGCGGATACTCTTGATCAGTGCGCTGGCCAGATCGTAGTGCTCGTCTCCGGTCCGATCGAACGATCGCCCGCGTTTCTGCATCGAGTCGGCGATGAGTTCGCGGTCGAGTCGGACCGGGTGACGTCCGCTCGAACGGACGGCGATCTCGAGCGTATTGAGGGCACGTCGAGCATCACCGTCGGACTGCTCGGCGAGCCATTCGAGCGCACCGGGTTCGACCTCGACCTTCGTTCTTCCGAGACCGCGGCGAGCATCGGCGAGCGCCCGCTGCATCAGCCGAACGAGATCGTCGACCGACAGCGATTCGAACTGGAAGATCTGACTCCGGCTGACCAGCGCCGGATTGACGGCGAAGAACGGATTGCTGGTCGTTGCGCCGACGAGCGAAACGGTCCCGTCTTCGACGTCCGGCAGGAGCGCGTCCTGCTGCGCCTTGTTGTAACGATGGATCTCGTCGATGAAGAGCACGTCGCGCTCTTCGAGATTCGCCTTGTCGTCGCCGGCGCGCTTGAGCGCCGGCTTGGCCAACTCATAGTGCGCGAGCATCTTGCGGTCCTTCATCTCGCCGGCGAACGGTGGATTGGCGAGGATCACGTCGAACTTCAGCTCGTCGAAATANNCAGCGTCGTCTTGCCGCAACCGGGCGGCCCGTAGAACAGGACCGACCCCAGGCGATCCGACTCGATCGCCCGTCGGAGCAGCTTGCCGGGCCCGAGAAAATGCTGCTGGCCGGCGAACTCGTCGAGCGACTCGGGGCGCATGCGAGCGGCGAGCGGCTGCACCGCCTTCAGGTTCTCGCGTTCCTCGTTCTCGAACAGGGACACCTCGTCCTCCTCACGTTCCGGTTCGGCTCGCCGTTCGTCGACCGTTCCGCTCACCAACGGTCGCCGAGATCGGCCAAGCCGGCAACCGAACGGCAGTACAAGTAGGCGATCGCCGACACTTCCTCGTCTGCTTCGGTCCGGATCGGAATCGTCACTCGTTCGTAGAGTCCGACATCGACTCCCTCCTGATCGTCGAGGATCGGCAGTCGCGACGGATCGACTCGCCACAGTTCCCCGAGTATCGAGACGCCGGANNGGGGCGCGGACCATCGCCGGGTACTCGCCGCAGTCGTACAGGCGAAACTCGGGGCGAGTACGACCAGGTCCGAGCGATTCGGCCTTGCCCAGATGATGGTGCCGACATCCCCCCTGCTTCAGCGTTCCGTAGACGAAGACGATCACGCTCCGGCGCTCCTGACGACGACTCGCTCCCCTCCCCTGCCGCGGAACATGATATCGTGCCTCCGGCGCTCGGGCTTCGCCCCGGCGAGTTCGTTCGAACGGCCGCGTTCTCCGATGACGACGGGAAATGTCCGATGCTCACGCGCCGCTCATGGCTGGTCGGTAGTCTCTGCGGCTCGATCGCGATGCCGCTCGTTCGATACCGCGGAGCTTTCGCGAGCGATGCTCTCGACACGCCACCAAACGTCGTCGCACCTCGCTCGCTCGATTCGCAGGTTGCGGAAGAGATCCGCCGCGACATCCGCGATCGGATCGGCGAGGGAGAACTGTCAGGGTGCGTCCTGCTGGTCGGCGACTCGCGCGGACCGCTGATGCACGAGGCGTTCGGTTTCGCGGCGCTCGAGCCTCGCCCCGTGCCGGCGACGCTCGACACCTTGTTCGACCTCGCCTCGCTGACCAAGCCGTTGGCGACGGCGATGTCGATCATGCTTCTGGTCGAGCAACGAGCGATCGAACTTGCCTCGCCCGCCGCGCGTCATCTCGCCGACTTCGGCCAGGCGGGCAAGGAAACGGTCACGATCGAACAACTGCTGACTCACGTGTCGGGACTGACGGCCGACAACGCGCTGTCCGACTATCTCGAAGGTCCTGAAGTCGCCTGGGACCGAATCGATGCGCTGCCGCTGCTCGATCCTCCCGGCGCTCGCTTCCGGTACAGCGACGTCGGATTTCTCGTCCTCGGCAGGATCGTCGAGCAGGTTTCGGGGGTCCGCCTCGACCGATTCGCTGCCGAGCGGTTCTACGAGCCGCTCGGGATGATCGACACCGGCTTCGTTCCCGACGCCGAGCGACGACGACGAGCGATCACGACCGAGCAACGCGACGGCAATTGGATCCGCGGCGACGTGCATGATCCGCGCGCTCATGCGCTCGGCGGAGTCGCCGGTCACGCGGGGCTCTTCGCGACCGCCCGCGATTTGGCTCGAATGGCCGAAGCGCTGCTCGGCGGCGGTTTGCGCGAAGGAGTCCGCGTGCTCGCTCCCGAGACCGTTGCGCTGATGACGGCCGACCGAACGGTGCCGGGAGAACAGATCCGCAGTCTCGGTTGGGACAAGCGAAGCGGCTTCTCGAGCAATCGAGGGGAATCGTTTACCGACCGGGCGTTCGGCCACGGTGGTTTCACCGGAACGAGCTTCTGGGTCGATCCGGGGTGCGATCGTTACGTGATCTTCTTGGGCAACCGCCTGCATCCGGACGGTCGCGGCAACGTCAATCGACTCGCCGGACGGATCGGTACCGCGGTCGGCCGAAGCGCGACCGCGAAACCGAATTGATGATCGTCGCCGTTCCGTACCGAACGGGCGATCAAGGAGACTCGATCGTGACGGCCATGATGACCGGTGAGGACTGATCCCGTCCCTTGACGAACTCGACCGACTCGAGCGGTTCCGATCGCTTCGGCGTCACCGCGAGATAGCGGATCTGCTGCCCGCGCAACTGGAACGCGAACTCGCTCTCCGGGACGTCGACTCGGCGGATGTAGTCGGCGAAATGGACGCCGTTGCGCAGCGGATGGTCCTCGGTCGTGCCGTCCGCATACTTCAGTCGGACGATCATCGACACGGTCTCGGGCTCACCATAAGGGAAGCCCCATCCCGACACGCCACTGAGCAGATGCAGTCGAGCGACCGGGCCTTCGCACGGAACGGTGACCGAGCGAGGCATCCGGCGGCAGACTTCGCCGTTGGGGCCGTAGAGCAGGATCGCGTTCGCGACCTCGCCCCCCTTGGGATCGAGCACCAGGAACGGAATCTCCTTGTGCTGGACCAGCCCCCACTTGTCGAAGACCAGGCGTTCGACGTCGTTTTCTTCGTCGATGAACATGCCGCGAACGCTGGTGATCGTCGCCACCTTGGCGATATCGAGCGGCACGTACTTGCCTCGTTGCGTGAGGAAGGCGAGCAGGTCCGCCATCTGCGAGACGTCGAGCTGCTTCTCGAATCCGACCGGCATCAGGCTCAGCGGCGACGCGACGAGCTCCTCGATATCCTCGCGGAGTATCGTCTGCTTCTTGCCCTGCGAATCGAACAGCTCGATCGCCGTCTTGGTCTCGCTCGCCAGCAAGCCGTTGAGAACGAGTCCGTCGAGGGTCGCGACCGTATAGACGCGGAAGTTCCCCTCGACGCTCGCATTCGGGTCGAGGATGTGGACGAGCAGCTCCGCCTTGGGATGCAGAGCCATGCCGGTCAGATCAGGACCGACTCGATTCCCGAGATCCTTGTAGGTATGGCAGTTCGCGCACTGAGCCTTGAACAGTTCGAGTCCGCGGTCGACGCTCCCTTCCATCTCGATCGAGGCCAGGTACTCGTCGATGACCAGCTTGCGATCGGCGCTCGGCAGCGTGCCGCCGCTCGCCAGGATCGCGCGATTGCGGATTTCGCCCGCGCGAAAGCCCCTGTGCTCGTGCCAGGCATGNNCAGGATCGCTTCGGCTCGCTCGGCCAGCTTGCGATCGGGAATCGAAGCGAGACTTCGCTGCTGTTCGAGGCTGAGTTCCGAGAGACCGACCTCCCGCGCCTCGATCGCGTCGAGCAGATCGTTCACCCAGTCACCTCGGCGAAGCAGGGTCGCGATCGCGACCTTTCGAGCTCCGGGAGCGAGCACCGGCAAGCGGGCTCGAATCATCTCTCCCGCTTCGGCTGACGTGCTGTTCCGCAATACGGTCAGGATCCCTTCGGCGAGCCCCGGGTCAGTCTGCGGAGTCACGAGTTCCAGCAGCGACTCGACCGCCGAAGCGTCCGCAGAACGGAATCCGATCAGTTCGTTCGCCAAAGCGACTCGGCCCTCGTTCGAAAGCGACTCGTCCAGAATTCCCGTCATCAGCGCGTCGACGATCGACTGAGCGAAGCTTTCGAAACGCTCTTCTCCCAATCGCGCCATCAGCTTTACGAGTTGGCCGCGCGTCTCGAGCGGCATGTCGGCCAGACCGTCCAATAGACGCTCTTCGGTCGCCTCGGCCAGATCGAACCGCTCATCGGACGGCCAGCCTTCGGTCAGTCCGTCGATGACCGCCTGACCGAGTTGAGCGGGCATCGTCGGGATCGCCAGGAAGATTCGCTCCGAGTCGGTCCGATCGCCCGAGCGTGCGTGGTGTTCGGCAACGATCGAAACGGCTCGCAGCAACGCGGGACCGATCTCTTCGGCGGTCGACAGCGCCGACAGGAACCGGGTGTCGTGCTTCGCCGCGGCAGCGGTCGCCGCATCGGGAATCCACCGATCAAGCGCGTCGTTCGGGTCGGTCAGTCGCCCGACGATCGCCCCTCCGACATCCGCTCCGACCGGACTGTCGGCGGTGGCCAGAAGAGCCGCCATGCGGACCTGCGCGTCTCGATCCCGGAACGTGTCGGCCTCGATCAACGCCTGGACCGCATCGACGTGACCGGCAATCACCTGACAGGCATTTCGACGCACGCCGGCCGACGGGTGCTTCAGACACGCGACGGCGGCCTGCCAGACCGACGGATTCGCCGGGTCGATCGCACCGAGACCATGGAGCGTCCAGAGCGAGTGGATCGCACGGACATCGAGCCCGATCTCGTCGAGCCGAGGTTCGGCCAGGAACTCGATCAGCCGCGGCACCACACCGCGATCGCCGCTCTCGACGATCAGCCGCTGGGCGTGTCGACGCCACAGGAGGTTCGGGTTACCCAGCGCCTCGACCCGCTCGGCCGGATCGGCGAGGTTCGGAGTCGGGCTGGCGGCTCCGGCGTCGTAGACGACGCGATAGATACGCCCATGACGCTTGTCGCGGAGATCGGTCTCATAGGCGTTGCCGCGACCTGTCTCGAACCCGCGCGGCGTCGGGTTGTGCTGCACGATGTAGTTGTACCAATCGATGACCCAGACATGGCCGTCCGGCCCGACCTCGGCCATGATCGGCGCCGCCCATTCGTCATCGGCCGCGATCAGGTTGAACGGGCTCGTGGAGCGGAAGTCGGCTCCGTCCCGAGACAGGACGAAGGTGCCGACGAGATGTCCGGTCGGACCGGCTACGAACGAGGTCCGATTCCAGTACTCGCGTGGATAGGTTCGCGCCGTGTACAGGGCATGGCCGGCGGCGGCGGTGTAGCCGCCATGCTGATCGACCTGGCGGATCTTGTCGGTGATCGGCTTGAACTTGTACGTATCGGCGATCGTGCCGAGAACGCTCGGAGCCCATCCGCGGACCGCTTCGTAATAACGATTGGGAATGGGGAGGTAGACGCTCGGATTGTGATTGGCGGTGGAGCCGAAGATGATCCCCTCTTCGCTCATGCCGAAGCCCCACGTGTTGTTGTCCGTGGAGCGGAGGAACTCGAGGTCCGAGCCGTCACCGCGGAAGCGGAAGAACCCCTGACGGAACGGCTGCGTCCGCTCGCCGCGCACGACCGGGGCACTGTTGTTGTACCCCTGCATCCCCCAGATCCAGTTGTCCAATCCGTACTGGAAGTTGCTGACGCCGCCGTGGGTATCACCGACCTCCCAACCGCTGAACAGCACCTCACTGCGGTCGGCGACATCATCGCCGTCGGTGTCGGTCAGACGAAGTGTCCGCGCCGCGTCCTGAACGATCACGCTGCCGCCGGAAAAGGCGATCGACGTCGGAATGCTCAGCTCCTCGGCGAAGACGACGAACCGATCGGCTCGCCCGTCACCGTCGGTGTCCTCGCAGATGCGGATCCGATCGCGTCCCTTGCCGACCGGCTGCAGCTCGTTGGGATAGTCGATCGTCTCGGCGACCCACAGTCGGCCCCGTTCGTCCCAGGTCATGCAGATCGGCTTGCCGCCGATCTCGGGCTCCGAGGCAAACAGTTCGAGGCGGAATCCCTGAGGAACCGAGTAATGCCGCATCGCCTCGTCGGGCGGAAGCGGGAGCTGCATCAGGCTCAGATTCTCGCCTTGGGTTCCCCACTGCGCATCGGGTGTGTAGTTCGGAATCTTGTTGCCGACATCCTGATAGCGGAACGGTTCCAGATCGGTCGGAAGCGGCGTCATGGCCGGCACCGGGAACGGAGCATCTTCCACGAACGCGCCGGCTCCGGCCGGATCGAGACCGGCTGCCCAACGAATGCCTCGCTCCACCAGATTCGTGAACCCGGGCTGCTTCCACGTCCGCTCGTCATGTCCCCAGGCGGTATAGAAGACTCGCCCCCGGCCATGCTCCTTGACCCAGGTCCACGGCTCGGCTCCCTCGTCGTCCACTCGGGACTCGAGAACGGTCCGCCCCTCCTCGGCATGCAGATGATGCACGTACGTCTCGTCCCAGCTCTCGAATCCGCCGAATCCGGCCATCACCGGATGCTCGGGCAATTCGATCCGCGTCCGAAAGACGCCGGTCCCGTGCCTGAGGAACTGAGCGCCGATCAGCGCGACGATCCGGTCGTCATTGCGGAAACAGAATGAGGCGCAGTGGAGCGGAACGAAGCCACCTCCCTCCGCGACATACGCGAGCAGAGCATCGGCTTGCTCCGGCGCGATCGAGTCGATGTTGGCATAGAGCACGACCGCTCGGTAGTTCGCCAACGTCTCGGCCCGCAGCTGTGCGACATCATCGGTGTAGGTCAGCGAGATGCCTCGCGATTCCAGCACCGGCCGGAGCTGCTTGAAACGAGCGAGGGGCTGATGGTGACCGTTGTCGCCCAGGAACAGGACATCGATCGGTTCCTGAGAGCGGGCCGGCACGGCGAACGATGCCCCCCAGGCAATGATGCCGAGGGCCAGCAGCGATGCGAGCTTCGGAAGCGAACGGAGCACGGAAAGGACCTCGCTGAAGGGAGCAGTCGGAAGCGAGTCGAAGGTCTGACGACGATCGGACCGACGGGAACGGTCCGACGCGAACCAGATCGACCGGAGCCAGGATCGCCCGCCGGACGACCGGACGCAAGAGTAGCGCTTCATCACTCGGACGAAGGAGCCATGAAACGACCGACGCACTCGGCGAAAGCCTGCGGGAAGTGCCGCTACGGAGCGACCGCGAGACCGGGAAGCCGTTCACGCCCCGATACCACGACCCCTCCGGGCCGCTCGATCGTCAAAGCGAACATCTTCGCGTGGCCGATCGGCAGCTTCGCATCGACCTCGACGACCGTCCGACCGTCGACCTGCTCGGCACCGGCCAGATCGACGTCGAAGACACCACCGTCGACCGGACGTTCGTCATCACGGGTCGCATCGAAGATCCAGAGCTGATACTGCTCGACCGCCGGGTCGTTCGGAGCCAGACGATCGAAGGCCATGTAGCCCTTCTGAAGGCGATCGTTCCAGACGACGAAGCCCGAGATGTCGCCGTCGCCGTTGGGGGCCCAATCGACTCGGATCGAATCGCCTTCGCTTTCGAGCTTCGCCAGACGTTCCGCCAACGTCGGCTCGGGGACCGGCTCCGCCAAGCGAGCGATCGGTTCGACATCGGACGTCCCGATCGTCCAGCGACCGATCGCGACGCCGACGACGAAGGCCGCTGCGATGGCGCCGGCCAGCACCCAGCCGATCTTCGCGGCCGAGCCGCTCGGGGCCGGAATGGCGGAAGCGAGCGACGGAGCCGTCTCGGATCGGGAACGCTCGGCCGAACCGACCTGCCGCGTCGAACGTACCGGCTCCGTCTCGAATCGCGACTCGAGCCTTCGGAGCCATCCGTCGGGAAGCGGCTCCCCCGATTCCGATTCGGCAGCCAACACCAGACCGGCGAGCATCTGGAACTCGTCGGAGGGATCGGTTTCGAGCGGCTCGAAGAGCGCGGCGTCGATTCGTCGTTCGTCGACCTCGGAGGGCCGACCGTCATTCGTCGGCTTCATTGTCCCCCTCGCTCCTCGAATCCCGAATCGTCGCCCGCGCTCGGCGACGCACCGAGCAGACTTCTCAACCTCATCATGCCGCGACGAGCCAAACTCTTGATCGTTCCGACGGGGGCGTCGAGTCGAGTCGCAATTTCGCTCTGAGTCGCCCCTTCGAGAATCGACAGCTCGATCACCCGACGCTCGTCATCCCGAAGACGCCCCATCGCTGCGCGGACCCGCTCATATTCGTCTCGACCTTCGAGCCGAGCAACCGGATCCGATTCGGACGACGGGAGTTGCTCGATCGGCTCGGCAACGCCAGCCAGCGTACGTCGACCGGTTCGTCGGACGTGGTCGATCATGCGACGTCGGGCGACGGTGGCGACGAAAGCGGGCTCGGAACCTCGATCGGGATCGAACCGATCCGCCTGACGCCAGAGTTCGAGGAAGATCTCCTGAGCGAGATCTTCGCGGTCGGACGGGTCCGATGCGAATCGCGAGACGATGGACGTCACCAGTCGCTCATGACGTCTCACGAACGGAAGGAAGGCCGAACGATCCCCCAGCGCCATGAGCGCGAGCGATCCTTCGGCCTGTTCCGACTGACTCATATCCGTTCCGCATCGATACCCGGAATCGAGCGGCCTTCGCGGCCGACTCGTCTTGGGCAAACTAGCGAGGCAGGATGACCGAGTCAATGACATGGATCACACCGTTGGAGCACTCGATGTCGGTCTTCACGACCTTGGCCGAGTCGACGAACACGGTGCCGTCTTCGACCTTGATCGTGACCTTCTGACCCTGAGCGGTCGCGGCCTCGGTCAGCTTGACGACGTCAGCCGCCATGACCTTGCCCGGGACGACGTGGTACTTGAGGACCGCGATCAGCTTTTCCTTGTTCTCGGGCTTCAGGAGATCGGCAACCGTCCCCTCGGGAAGCTTCGCGAACGCCTCGTTGGTCGGAGCGAAGACGGTGAACGGGCCGTCACCGTTGAGCACGTCGACCAGTCCGGCCGCCTTGACGGCAGCGACCAGAGTCGAGAAGTCTTCCGCACCGACGGCGGTGGCGACGATCGTCTTCTTCTCTTCGGCCTTCTTCGACAGAGCGCAGGTGGTGTCGCCGTTGTAGAAGGCGAGCGGCGCGGTGACGAAGACCAGGGCAGTCATGGCGAGCTTGAGCATCGGATTCGACCTCGAATGTCTTGGGGGTTTTCGGCTGCTCCGAAAACGATCGGAGCGGTGTTCGGTGCGAGGACGTGATCGGCGTCCTCCGTCTGCCGGCGACATGAAGAGGTTCGACGGCGCGGCACCGTCGGATTCTTGATCGGTCGAGAAAATCCGAGATCGTCGAGCGACGCATCGCGCCGGCGAGTCGCGGCGTCTCCTTTTCGGAGACGAACGAATCGCGAGCGGGCATTCCCTTTCGCGCCCGAAACGGCGAAGGCCACGCCGGTCGTCGAGGACAGGCGTGGCCTTCGGAATTTCGAGTTCGCTGAAGCCGCTCGGCGTGATCAGGCGGAGCGATCCGCTTCGACATAGCAGCAGAAGCTCCGATCCGGGAGCGTCAGTCGCCCGTCGGCCGGAAGCGGCGGTCCGTTGCCGTCGGGATAGGCATCGAACGGCTGACGTTCGGCCGTGTCGACCAGCAGTTTCCACGAGTGCCCCTTGGCGACCGGCGGCAGAATGAACTCGCGGCCGTACGGGCTGGCGTTCATCAGCAGCATCACGGCGCGACCGGCCCCTTCGGGATCCGCTTCCGCCGGCGGCGGCGTCAGCAAGCAGATCATCGCCTGGTCGTTGAGCCAATCGACTGCGGTACCGACCGGGCTGTACCAGCTGACATCGGGCAAGCGGCCGTTGCCGTTGGACTGACCGGTCAGGAAGGTTCGCCGCCGGACCGTCGGCTGATGACGACGGAAATGGATCAGCGTCTTGGCGAAACGGAACAGCTCGGCGTTCTTGCGGACCAATCGCCAGTCGAACCACGAGATGTCGTTGTCCTGGCAATAGGCATTGTTGTTCCCTCGCTGCGTTCGCCGCACTTCGTCTCCGGCGACGATCATCGGCACGCCTTGGCTGAGCAGCAGCGTGGCGAGCATGTTCTTGATCTGCCTGAGTCGCAGGTCGTCGATCAGCCGTCGGTTGGTCGGCCCTTCGACGCCGTAGTTCTCGGAGTAGTTGTTGTTGTCGCCGTCCCGATTGTCCTCACCGTTCTCGAAATTGTGCTTCTCGCGATAGGTGACGAGATCGTTGAGCGTGAAGCCGTCGTGGCTCGTGATGAAGTTGATGCTCGAATACGGATGCCGACCGCCGGGCTGATACAGATCGCTCGAACCGGACATGCGAGTCGCCATGGGGCCGAGCAAGCCGCCGTCCCCTCGCCAGAAACGTCGGACGTCGTCGCGATAGCGGCCGTTCCACTCCGCCCATCGCTCGTCGCCGAACGAACCGACCTGATAGGCGCCGGCCGCGTCCCATGCTTCGGCGATGATCTTGGTGTCGGCCAGCAGCGGGTCTTCGCCGATCGCCTCGACCAGCGGCGGATTCGGAACCAGATTGCCGTTCCGATCGCGACTGAGGATCGACGCCAGGTCGAAACGGAAGCCGTCGATGTGATAGTTGTGGACCCAGTGACGGAGGCAATGGAAGATCATCTCGCGGACGATCGGGTGATTGCCGTTCACCGTATTGCCGCAACCCGAATAGTTCTTGTAGTAGGTCGGGTCCGACTCGAGCATGTAGTAGACCGAGTTCTCGAGCCCCTTGAAGCTGAGCGTCGGTCCCTTCTCGTTCCCTTCGCACGTGTGATTGAACACGACGTCGAGAATCACCTCGATCCCCGCCTCGTGCAGCGCCTTGACCATCTGCTTGAACTCGTCGACCTGCGCTCCGGGGCGCGAATCGGCGGCATAGCCTCGGTGCGGCGCGAAGAAGGCGAGCGGATCGTAACCCCAGTAGTTGGGGCGAGTCGACGGACGGCCGTCGAAGGTATTGATGGGGAACTCGTGGACCGGCATCAGTTCGACCGCGGTGACGCCGAGTTCCTTCAGGTACGGGATCTTCTCGATCACGCCCAGATAGGTTCCGGGATGTCGACAGTCCGAAGTGGGTCCCGCGGTGAAGCCGCGGACATGCATCTCGTAGATGACGCTGTCCGACAGTTCGCGGCGGATGTGACGATCTCCTTCCCAGTCGAAGCGATCGTCGATCACCACGCACTTCGGAGGCCGGAGCACGCCGTCGACCGCCGGCTGGAACCGCCCGGCGAGCGCCTTGGCGTACGGATCGATCAACCGGGCTCGGCCGTCGAAGCGGAGCCCGCGCGACGGGTCGAACGGACCGTCCGCCTGCAGATGGTACAGCTGCCCGGCGCCGACACCGGGGACGAAGATGCTCCAGATATCGCCCCACCGGTCCGAGTCGCGGTCGAACTCGATGATCTCCGACGGTTCGGTATCCTCGACCTTGCCGTAGAGCAACAGACGCATGCGGGTCGCATTGCGGCTGAAGACGACGAACTGGACGCCCCGTTCATGGACGACCGCCCCGTAGGGCAACATGTGCGTGAACTGAAGTTCTGGGTGCGTATGCCGCATGAGCATCAAGGGTGGCTCCTTCTCGGCGCTGTCGTCCGCGGATGCGCCCCATGACGATCCGATCGTCACGAGCGGCAAACCGCCTCGCGTCGCCCTTTCGGAAAGGTGCTCCGCGGGCTTCGGACGAGACGTCCGATGAAGTCGACGAGACGCCGGAAAAGTACCACCCACCTCGTTTCGGTCGGGGGAAACAACGGGCCAATGATGGTTTTCGCCTGGGGGCGAGTCCAGTCGCAAGCAGGGCGGGATTCGGCTAAAACGGGGAAACTCGGGTGGTCGTCTCGGAGTCGTCCGATTGCACACCCGAGAGGGCCCGGAACGGGCGGGCCGGCACGGTCCGACGCCCTTCCCTCTCGACGAATGCGGACATGGCGAAGCTTTCCTACAAGGATGCCGGTGTCGATCTCGACGTCTATGCGGACGCCATGGCGCGGCTGCCTCGCCTGACCCACCGCACCTATTCCCCTCGGGTGATGAAGCTCGACGGCGGTTTCGCCGGCCTCTTTCGACTCGACTTTCCCGGCGGACTCTTCGCTCGGAACTACCGCGAACCGGTCCTCGTCTCGGGAACCGACGGCGTCGGCACCAAGCTGAAGGTCGCCACCGCCTGCGACCGTCACGACTCGGTCGGCATCGACCTGGTCGGGATGTGCGTCAACGACGTCCTGTGCTGCGGCGCCGAACCGCTCTTCTTCCTCGA
>DMPQ01000266.1:4868-22186 GCA_003455945.1 Planctomycetaceae bacterium | reverse complement strand
GATCGGCTGATCGCCGCGGTCAGAATCTGAGGAGCCTCGAGGCTCGCCGTTCGGCATGCCCGGTCTTCCCTCGGAGATCTCCCGCCATGCGCCGTACGTTCTTCGCTGCCGCACTCCTGCTCGCCGGCTTCGCCTTTCTGGCTTCCCGCCCGATGATCGCACAGGAGTCGGCTGCTCCTGCCGCTTCCCAGGAAGAGCAGGAACGTCCTCGGCCGCTCGCTCACATGGTCTACTTCACCCTCGCCGAAGACACTCCGGCGAATCGCGAGGCGCTGGTCGAAGCGTGTCGCAAGTACCTGACCGAGCACGAGGGGACGGTGCACTTCAGCGTCGGGATCATCGGCGAAGAGTTCGACCGAGACGTGAACGAACAGGACTGGCAGATCGCCCTCAATCTGATCTTCCGCAACAAGGAAGCGCACGACGTCTATCAGACGCACCCGCGTCATCTCGAGTTCATCGAGACGAGCAAGCATCTCTGGTCGAAGGTCCGTGTCTTCGACTCGTATGTCGTCACGCCGCTGCGCGAACGACGCCAGGGAGATCGTCAGCGAGGCGGAGCGGCTCGCGAAGGACGCGACGGCGGTAATGCCGAGTCGGGCGATCGCGGCTGAGCGGCGCGATCGTCTCGACATCGCGATTTGAGGAGCCGGCCGGCTTCGCAGCCGGCTCCTTCGAGTCCACGCTTCCTGCTTCGTCGTCACGCTGATCGCTCGCCCCACTCCTTCCTCGGAATCCGTCTCATGGACCGCCGCCGGATGCTTCGATCGGTCGCCGCTCTCGGCACCGTCGCCCTCGCCTCGCCGCTCGTTTCGCTTCCTGTCTTCGGACGCCAGGAGGAAAACTGGCGTTCGCTCTTCGACGGCCGTTCGCTGGAAGGCTGGACGCCGAAGATCCGACACCACGCGGCGGGAGAGAATTTCGGCAACACGTTCCGAGTCGAGGATGGCCTGCTGAAGGTCCGGTACGACGCCTACGACACCTTCGACGAACGCTTCGGTCATCTGTTCCTGAACGAGACGTTTTCGCACTACCGGTTTCGAGTCACGTACAGGTTCGTCGGCGATCAGTGCCCCGGCGGTCCCGGTTGGGCGACTCGCAACAGCGGCGTCATGGTCCACGGCGAGAGCCCCGAGACGATGACGCTCGATCAGGACTTTCCGGCGTCGATCGAAGTGCAGTTGCTCGGCGGTCTGGGTTCGGGCGAGCGGACGACCGCCAATCTCTGTACCCCCGGCACCAACGTCGTCATGGACGGCGAGCTCGTTACCCGTCACTGCACCAGCTCGAAGAGCAAGACGTATCACGGCGACGATTGGGTGACGGTCGAGATCGAGGTGCGCGGCAACGAGGTGATCCGGCACAAGATCGACGATCAGGTCGTGCTCGAATATCGCGAGCCGCAGCTCGACGAGCGAGACGGTCACGCGAAGAGCCTGGCCGAGAAGGCCGGAACGATTCAGCTCTCGTCCGGCACCATCTCGCTGCAGAGCGAATCGCATCCGGTCGACTTCCGCTCGGTCGAGATTCTGGTCCTCGAGCCGTAGTCCGAATCGAGTCTCGCAGCCTCCTGCCCGAAACACCTCGACTTTCCGAACGATTCGGGGGGCGATCCCCAACGCCCCCTCTCGTTCCCCGCCCGACGTTCGCGCTCCACCTTCCCACCTCTCGGAGCTTCGCGATGACCGCCGAACCGACTGCCGTCCACATCGCCAAGGAGATCGCGCACGAGCGATCGTTGATCTCGGGGCGATTTCATCCGTCAGGCGAACTGCTGTTCGTCGGTAGCGAGGACTTTCAGGTCTGGCGGTTTCGTCTGACCGATGACTCGAAGGTCGCCTACCCGACCGAGGCGTGGGTTCGCGGAATCGTCTTTCCGACGGACGAGGTCGTCGTCACCGGCGGCTACGACGGTCGGCTGATCTGGTGGCCGACGGACGGAGAGGCTCCGGCGGCGATTCGCGTCGTCGACGCGCACCATGGGTGGATCCGCGCCGTCGCCCTCTCGCCCGACCGATCGCTGATCGCCACCTGCGGGAACGACCTGGCGGTCCGTCTGTGGTCCGCCGCCGACGGTTCGCTCGTTCGCGAGCTGACCGGACATGAACGGCACGTCTACCACGTGGCGTTCCATCCGGACGGCGAGAGCATCGTGGCGGGAGACCTGACGGCGAAGTTCCGCCAGTGGTCGGTCGCTTCGGGCGAGCTGCAGCGCGAGTTCGTGATGCCGACGCTCCACAAGTACGACGCCGGCTTCATGGCCGATTACGGCGGGCCGTATTGTCTGACCTTCGACCCGACCGGCGAGAAGCTGGCAGGGGGAGGGATCACGAACGTCAGCAACGCGTTCGCGGGAGTCGGCAATCCGGCGATCGCCGTCATCGACTGGGCGAGTGCGGCCGAAAGCGTCGCTCATCTCTCGAAGGCGGGAACGCAGGGGAAGGCGTGGGGAGTCGTCTGGCACCCGGAGAACTTCGTCGTCGCCGCGACCGGAGGGCAGGGAGGGGGCTGGCTGATGTTCTGGAAGGCGGGAGAGAAGGACGAGTTCCACGCCTTCAACCTGAACAACACCGCGCGCGATCTCGATCTGCATCCCGACGGACTGCTGCTCGCGACGGTCCACCACGACGGTCGAATCCGGCTGTCGAAGATGGCTCCGGCGGCCTGAAACCGATCGAGCGGTGAGATGATCCTCTCGGTGCCTCGATCGGTCACGGAGCGTCCTGCTTCAGACTCTCGAGATACGCGATCAGGTCGGCGAAGTCGTCGGGCGTCATTCCCTTTTCGAGGCCGCTCGGCATCGCGCTTTGCTCGCTTCGCTCGCGTGCGACGATCGACTCGATCGGAATCGTGATCAGTTCCCCCTTGGCGTCGCCGATCACCAGCGATTCGGCCGTCTCGCTGCGGACCACCCCTTGGATCGTTTCGCCCGAGTCGGTTTCGACGACGGTCATCTCGTAGCCCGAGAAGATCCGATTCGACGGTTCCAGGATCGAGCGGATCAGTTCGTCGCGCGGGTACTTCGCGCCGACTCCGAGCAGATTGGGACCGATGTCGGCACTCCCTTGCTTGCCGACCGCGTGACACTTCGCGCATCCGATCCCCTCGGCAGCGAAGAAGAGTTCCGCCCCGCGCGAGACATCCCCGTCGCCGGTCAGCCCGCGCTCTCGGTACGCGGCGAGACCGACGATCGACGACGGGTCGACTTCGAGAAAGGCGAACTGCGGATCGGTTCCGCCGATCGCCATCCCGAACTCCCACGGCCCCGAACTGTTGCCGGTCCGAAAGAGAATGACGTTGCGTCCTTCGATCAGCTCCGCTTCGCCGCTCCCCTGATCGGCTCCCCAGCCGCGATCTCCCAGAAACTCGTACACGACACGACCGTTGATCGAGACGACCGCCTGATCGTCGCTGCCGAGTTGCCAGCGGACCTTGCCGGCTTGCTGCCGATCGATAATCGCCACCGCCAGCGCCCAGACGTTCGACGTCTCGTCGAACGTCTGGGCCGGCGAGAAGCGACCGAGCGGATGATCGGTCGCGATCTCGCGCCACCGGAACTCGCGATCGCCGATCCGCACCGGCGCGTCGAAGTCGAGGGGGGCGTTCGGGTCGATTTCGGGAACGCCGAGTTCCTGACTCCAGGCGCCGAGAATCATCCAACGTCGAATCGGTTCGGGACGCGCAAAGAGCGCCGACAGTTCGACTCGCATCGCCGACGTCAACGCGCCGTCGTCCGAGCGACGGCGCAGATCGTCGACGATCGAGTCCTTCAGCCCCGCCAGCGCGGTTGCCGTGTCCTGCCGCAACTCGGGACTCCGATCGACCAGCATCTGCAGATAGACGTCGATCGCTCGGTGGTCGGCGATCCGAGCCAGAGCGCGTCCGGCTGCGGTGCGAGTCGAGATCTCGGCAAAGGCCGAGATCATCGCCGGGACCGCGTCGATCGCTCGGATCTCGCCGAGCGAGTCGAGAGCCGCGTTCCGTACCTCGGGGCGCTCGTCCTGCAGTGCGCCGACCAATCGCTCCGAGGCGTCGAGTCCGTCGATGCGAGCGAGTGCGACGAGTGCCGCCGCGCGGACTTCGGCCGCTTCATGATGCGTGCGTCGCGCGACGACCGATCGAGCCGGAACGTGACGCATCTCGCCCACGGCGCCGAGTGCCGCGACAAGCGCCTCGGGAGCCGCCGTTTCGCGTCCGAGAATCCCGGTCAGACGTCGCGCCGCCCGCTCGTCGCCGACGGCTCGCAGCGCATCGATGGCTCGCCGGCGCTCGACGTCCGACGCGGTCGAAGATTCGACGATCGCGCCGAGCGGATCGATCGCGTCGATGTCCTTCCGCAGCGCGACTACGTCGATCGCCGCCAGTCGAATCTCAGGCGCGGCGTCCTCGAGGGATCGACGGACCTGCGCCAGCGATTCGGGATCGTCGAGTTCGCGAAGCGTACCGATCGCCGCCGCGCGAACCTCGATCGCCGGATCGACCAACGCGTTCCGGATCGCTCCGAGCGCGACCGGCGTTCCCTCCCAATCGTGCTGCGGTCGTCGAGCCGGTGGTCCGGCCGCAGGACGAGTCCCCCACCAACCCTGCTCGTATCGATCGGCGCGACGAGCCGTCTCGGCGATCGCACGGATCGCTTCGGCGCGCAGCGAGTCGTCCCCCGGCCGTTCGGCCAGAGTGGCCAAGACCGCGACCGCTCCGGCATCGTACGTTCCGGTCGCCGCGGCAAGCAGTTCGCGTGCGATTTCGGGAGCCGCACTGCGAACCGCCGGCAGCGTTCGTCCCCAGTCGTCGATCGAGCGGATCGCCTGACGAACCGTGAAACGCACCGTCGGATCGAAGTCGTCGCACGCCGAGATGAGTTCGGCCATTCCGATCGGATCGGCCATCCGTCCGATCGCGACGACCGCCTGCAGACGGACTTCGGGGTCGTCATCGGACGTCATCAGTCGCAGCGCACCGAGAATGACCGGATGCATCCTCACGACCGCGGTGGGACGCGAGGCATCGCCGCGGTCACGGTATTCCCGCTCGGTCACCGTCACGACCTCCGGAACACGGCGAGCGGCCAGCGAGCCGAGAGCGCGCGCCGCCTGAGCCCGGACGGCGGCGGACCGGTGCACGGTCCCCTCGACCACCACGGCAAGCGCCTCGGCGCCGATCGACTCGTCGCTCGTCGGCGACTCGCACAACGACGCGGCGCTCCAGAGAGCATGGACCGCAGCGTGATCCGACACGCCTTCTTCGGAATCGTTCCTCAGTCGCGCCAGCAGCAACGGCAGCGCGGCGGAATCCGTTGCCAGTCGATCCTGAGCGGCACGGCGCACGTCGTAGTTCGGATCGGCCAGTGCCTCGGCCGCCTGCTCGAGCGACGCGGTCGCGAGCGCCGCCGGATCGAGGGTCGCGGCTGCGGCGTCCTCGCCGACATACGTGATCCGATACAGTCGACCGACCGGCTTGTCCTGCACCCAACCGCCGAAGTTCCAGTCGGCGACATACAGATGCCGACCGTCGCGACTGAAGCAGCAGTCCTGCGGGCGAAAGTCGCTGTTCGGTTCGGGGACCAGGAAGTCGGTCATCTCGGCCGTGAACGTCGCTCCCGCCGGCGTCGTGCGGAAGAGTTGCACCTTTCCTTTGCCCCACTCGCAGCAGAACGCGGCATCCCGATAGCGCTCGGGCCAGATCGCTCCGCGATAACAGGCCGCTCCGACCGGCGAGCCTCCGCCATGCTCCGAGATCCGCGGCAGATGTCGTTCGGGACGGTTCAGGTAGTCGAACGGATAGCCGTAATGGCCGGTCGGCACGTGATGCGTGAATCGGGTCCACCAGCCGAGACCGTCATCGGTGTTGTCGTACGTGAAGATCCGATCGAGCGAGTCCATCGCGACATCCAGATGGTTGCGAGTTCCGCTCGAGAAGACCTCCAGCTCGCGACCGTCGATCGTCATGCGGAGCACGCCGCCCCCTTCGAGCGTCACGCGACTGCCGTCGGCGCCGACCGCGGACGGAACTCCCTTGTCGCCGATCGAGACGTAGACACGGCTGTCGAGACCGCGACGGATGCCGGTCACGATGTGATCGTTGAAGCCGAAGACACCGGCAGGAGGACCGAAGCCGTCCGCCAGCTCGGTCCGCTCGTCGGCGACGCCGTCGCCATCCCGGTCGCGAAACCGCGTGTAGTGCGGTGCGTGCATGACATAGAGCGCATCGTCATGCCAGATCAGTCCGAAGACCGCGCTCAGGCGATCGCAGAAGACGGTCTTCTTGGCGATCGAACCGTCCGGAGCGAACTCGAGCTTCAGGACCCGATCGAACTCCTCCGTCGTCGGGCCTCGCATGTCCATCGGATCCTCGCCGACGAACAGGTTGCCGTGCTCGTCGCACGTCACGACCGACGGATGCTCGATCTCGGGATGAGCCGCGATCAGTTCGACTCGAAACCCGGGCTCGGTGCAGCGCTGCGCCGTGGCGATCGACGGCAGACCGCCTCCGAAAGCCAGCAGCAGTCCCACGAGCGACGTCCGAACGAAAGCGGAACGATCAGCAATCATCACGAAGGGGTCTCGCTGTCGAGAGGAGCAGGAGGGGAGAGCAGGGCGGGAAGGCATGCCACGCGAACTTCCGGTGGGAACAGCGTTCGATCTCGTACGGTGTTCGATCGAGATCGAGGTAGGCGAGTGTCGAAGGGGAGGGACGAACGGAGTGCGCTGAACGGAGTGCGATGAACGGAGGGACGTCGAAGCGAGCGTCATCGCGGTGAACGAGCCTCGGATCGCCTCCGGCGCCTCGAACGACCGTTCCACCCGAGTCCGATGATACTCGTGTCGCCGTCGGACGCTCGTTCGTCGCATGAATTTCGCCGATCCGCTCCGGCCGCGGCGATCGGACGCTTGTCGAGCGATCGAGGACCGGCAAGATGAGGGCAGAGTCGATCCCCCTCGGGCGAACCTTCGTCCGCTTGATCTCGACGCGAGTCCGCGATGAATCGATCTCGAAGCTTCCTGTCGTCAGGTCTCGTCCTGCTCGCGAGCCTGTTCGGATTCGGCCCTGGCGACCTTTCGGCTCAATCGCACGACCCACGCTACGAACTCGGGATCCGCGAGCGGCGACAGGAACTCGCCTGGTTCGATGCCTCGGAGGACGCTCGAGCGGCGGGAGTGCCGGCGCTCGAACAGGCGGTCACCTCGTTCTTCGGCCTTCGTCTCGACGAGGCGGGGCGGCAGCTCGATCGCGCCTGGCTGGCGATGGCCGAAAGGAGCGACGATGCGATCGCCCGAGCGGTCGCCCGCTACTCGACTCGAACCGCTTCACGCTGGCTCGATGTCGATCGGCCGACGATCGATCCTCGCTTGGAAGCGTTCTATGCCGCCGGCGACGAACTTCCGCTCGACGGCACGATCCGGTTCTCGATCACCGCGAACGACTCGTCGCGATCGATTCTGGCGAGGACCGAGGCGACGGTCGCCACAGCGATCGAAGGGATCGACTGGACGGTCCGCGATGTTCCTGCGGGAGATCATCGCCTGACGACGACCTTGATCATCGGCGATCGGACCTGGACCTTTCCCGAGATCGGTCTTTCGTTCAGCCGCGATCGCGACGGGCGTCTGGCCGAGGTGACGAACGGACTCGCCGCGCTGCGCAAACTGGCGAAGGAGGAGCGAGCGTCAGACGAAGAGCAGGAAGAATCGACCGAGGAAGCGTTGCGAGCGACCGGCGCGGCGACGCTCGGGCTGCTGCAGGGGTTGCTCGAAGATCTTGCCGGCGGAGACGTCCTCGAGACCGACTATCCGGCCGATCGCCTGTTGGCCGATGCGGAACGACTGATCGCCGATCGCGGCAGTCCGCTCGCGCTCCATCGCGAGCGTCGCGGCTCGGATCTCTGGCTGAACCTCTCGGCCGATCGACGGCGTCAGACGATTCGTCTGCGCGCCCCGACTCAGGCCGAAGGAGCCCTGCCGGTGCTGATCGCGCTGCACGGAGCCGGCGGGAGCGAGAACATGTTCTTCGACGCCTACGGCGCCGGGCGACTGGTGGAGATGGGCGTCGAACGCGGGTGGCTGGTCGTCGCACCGCGCCAGACGGTGCTCGGCCTGCCGGCCGATCTGCCGAGGCTGCTCGATGCGATCGAGAAGTTTCAGCCGATCGATCGAAGTCGCGTGCTGCTGGTCGGCCACTCGATGGGAGCGGCTCAGGCGATTCGCCAGACCGGGTCGTATCCCGATCGTGTGCGAGCGGTCGCGGCAGTCGGCGGCGGAGGATCGATTCCGGCGAACGCCGACGTGCGAGGCGTCCGCTTTCTGGTGGCGGCCGGCGATCGCGACTTCGGTCGGCGCCAGGCTCGTGCTCTGGCCGATCGACTCGAGCGAGTCGGAGCTGCGGTGACCTGGATCGAGTTCGAGCAGACCGAACATCTGGGAGTGATGCAGGTGTCGCTCGAAAGGGTCTTCGAGTTCCTCGACGATGCGGTCCGCTGAGCGAGCGGACTTCGGCGGGCGCGAGACGGATCAGCGTTGTCGAACACGACGCGAACCGGACGTTCGGCGGTGCCGTCGTCACGCGCCGGTGGCCGCAAGGTCGGTCCGATCCGGTTACGATGACGAGCCCCTGTCTGACGCCGAGGAGAATCGCTCATGGCTCGTTCGTCCATCGCCGTTTCGATCCGATCCCGCTTCGTCAGCCTGCGACGCTCGTCATCGACGGCGACCCTCGTTCACTTGGCGCTGGCCTGCTTCGCGTGCGGTGTCGCCGCTCAGGATCGTCCGAACGTCCTGTTCATCCTGACGGACGATCAGCGCTGGGACACGGTCGGCCTGGAACCGCAGTCGGTCGTCGCGACGCCGCACCTGGATCGTCTCGGCCGCGAAGGCCTGAGGTTCGCGAACCACTTCTGCACCACCTCGCTCTGCTCTCCCAGTCGAGCGTCGATCCTGACCGGTCTTTATCCGCATGCGCACGGCGTGCGCGACAACTTCACCGAGTACCCCGAGTCGCTCGATACCTGGCCCAAGGCGCTGCAGCGAGCCGGCTATCGGACCGCCTACTTCGGCAAGTACCACATGGGCGAAGTCAACGACGAGGTGCGTGGAGGCTTCGATCGATTCGTCACGCATCGTGGTCAAGGGAAGTACTTCGATACGGAGTTCCGCTTCGACGGCGGCGAGCGGCGAGTCGTCTCGGGCTACTACACCAGCGTCGTCACCGACATGGCCGAGGCGTTCGTGAGGGAGCAGGCCGACGGCGACCGACCGTGGGCGATGATCGTCGGTCACAAGGCGCCGCACAGCTTCTACGTCCCCGAGCCGAAGTACGAACATGCCTTCGATCACGTCAACGTCCCGTACCCGCCGAGCGCCTTCGAACTGGACGACAATGCGGCCTGGTACCGCCATCGGACGGCGACTTGGCACGGCATCTACGGCCCGCTGTTCGACTTCCGCAAGGAATGGCCCGATCGGAGTGCCGAAGGAGCCGAAGCGTTCGCTCGGATGGTGCGCAGCTATTGGGGAACGATCCTGTCGGTCGACGACAGCGTCGGTCGACTCGTCGCCGCGCTCGAACAGACTGGTCAGCTCGAGCGGACGCTGATCATCTTCACTTCGGACAACGGACTGCTCGAAGGGGAGCACGGGATGATCGACAAGCGGACGGCGCATGAGCCGAGCATGCGGATCCCGTTGATCGTGCGGCTCCCCCAAGTCCGCAGCGCCGAGCCGACCGAACGCGTCGACGACCGCTCCGCCGAGGCGCCTCGCCCCCGAGTCGTCGAGCGGATGACGTCGACCGTCGACTTCGCGCCGTCGATTCTCGAGATCTGCGGCGTCGCCCCGATCGACGGCATTCACGGTCGCTCGTGGCATCGTCTGGCTCTCGGCCACGACGATCCCGCGTGGCGCACGAGTCTCTACTATGCCTACGACTACGAACGTCAGTTCCCGTACACGCCGAACGTTCGAGCAGTCCGCACGGAGCGATGGAAGCTGATCCGCTATCCGCACGGCGACAGCGGTCCCGATCGACACAAGGGGGACCTGTTCGATCTCGCGAGCGATCCCGAAGAGCGACGCAATCGGATCGACGATCCCGAACTGGCCGACCTGGTCGGCGAACTCGACGCCGAGCTGCAACGGCTCCAGAGGCAACTCGGCGCCTTGCCCGACCGGATGCCGATCGACGAGGGGATCGGAACGGAACTGCCCGATGCTTCGATCCGTTGAGGCGGTCGGTTGCGGTCGAGCGAGCTTGCGAAGGGCGCGGGAGGTCTTGGTGGGGCTCGGGGGGTGGCGCTGCACCGCCTGGGCGATCGGCTTGTCGAGGGCTACAACCGAGGGTTCCGCCGCCATGACGTCCCCTCGAGTCCGCCGATGATCGCCTCTTCGGAACCGTTTGCCCTTTCGACCCCGATCGTGATCGGGCCGCTGATCGCGGCGTCGCTCTTCTCGCTCGGCGCCGCGGCACTGAAACGGTCGGGACGATGGCGGATCGGCGTCTGGCGGACCACCTTTCTCTGCAACGTCTTCATCGGCGCCGTCTATCTGCCGGGAATCCTGGTTGGCGATCGTCCGATTCCGTGGCATGCATGGTGGCAGCCGCCGGTCGTCGGACTGATGTACCTGGTCGGCCAGACCTGCACGGTGCTGGCACTGACTCGCGGCGACATCTCGGTCGCCGGGCCGATGCTCGCGCTCAAGATTCTGGTCGTCGCGCTGATGGCGACCTTCCTGTTCGGATCGCCGCTCCCCGCCTGGGTCTGGGTTTCGGTCGTGATGGCGACCGTCGGCGTCGCGCTGCTGAACTGGGGAGGGCGTCCGGACGATCGCCGCCGCGCGATCCGTACCGCGATCGTCGCCGGAATCGCCGCGATCGCCTTCGCCTCGTTCGACGCCGGACTGCAGGAATGGGCGGGGGAGTGGGGATCGCTCCGGTTCCTGGGAATCATGTTCGCGGTGACCGCGCTGATGTCGCTGAGTTTCGTCCCCGGCTTCGGCGGGCGATTTCGCGATGTGCCGAAGGAGGCGTGGCCGACGGTAGCGCTCGGCGTGTTGCTGCTTGCCAGCCAGTCGATGGTCTTCGGCTCGACGATCGCGCTCTTCGGCCATGCGACCGAGGCGAACGTCGTCTATTCGATTCGCGGGCTCTTCAGCGTCATCGTGATGATCGTGCTCGGACGCTGGGTCGGTTCGGAGGAATCGAAACTCGGCTCGTTCGTCTTGGCGACGCGCAGCATCGGTGCCATCCTGATGCTCGTCTCGATCGCGTTGCTCCTGTTCTGATCGCGAGCGGCTCGACAGGGGAGGCCCGACGATGCTCGTTCCGCTGATGCTACTCCTGGCGATCCAGAGCGGTCCCGCACCGGTCGCTGCGACGCCGCGAGACGATCGCTGGTACGACTCGCAGCAAGCACTCCCGACCGGCCCGCTCTCGGCCGACGCCGCCGCGGCGGCGTTCGAACTTCCCGACGGTTTTGCCGTTCAGGTCGTCGCCGCGGAGCCGTTGGTCCGGAATCCGATCGCGATCACCTGGGATGATCGCGGGCGTCTGTGGGTCGCCGAGAACGGGACCTACGCCGAGGCGGGAGTCCGCTTCGACCTGACGCTCGACGACCGGATCATTCTGCTGCACGACGATGACCGGGATGGGATTGCCGATCGAGCGGTTCCCTTCGCGGACGGCCTGAAACGACTGACGTCGATCGAGAAGGATGCCGACGGCGTCTGGGCACTCTGCCCGCCGAATCTGCTCTTTCTGCCGGATCGGGATCGGGACGATCGTCTGGACGGCCCGGCCGAGGTGGCGCTCGTCGGCTTCGACGTGCCGACCGACAGTCATCACACGATCGCCAACGGCTTGCGATTCGGCCCCGACGGTTGGCTGTACGGACGCTGCGGCGCGTCAAGTCCCGGTTCGATCCGCACTCCCGACTCGCCTCCCGAGGCGGCGGTGCCGATCGCCGGAGGCATCTGGCGCTATCATCCGATTCGGCGCGTCTTCGAAGTCGTCTGTCACGGCACGACGAACCCGTGGGGGCATGACTGGGATGCGTTCGGCGAAGGGTTCTTCGTCAACACGGTCAACGGCCACCTGTGGCAGATGATCCCCGGCGCCCATTTTCGACGCCCTCACAGCATCTCGCCGAATCGGCTGGTCTACGAACCGCTCGAGATGATCGCCGATCATTTCCACTGGGACGTGCGCGAGGATTGGACGGCGTCGCGCGGAGGGACCGGCACGCATGACGCGGCCGGCGGAGGGCATGCCCACTGCGGCGCGCTGATCTACCGCGGCGGGCATTGGCCGCCGGAGTTCGCGGACCGACTGCTGACGCTGAACCTGCACGGCCGACGAGTCAACGTCGAGCGACTGGAACCGCACCGTTCCGGCTTCGTCGGGCGTCATGAACCGGATCGTTTTCGGAGCGGAGATCCGTGGTTCCGCGGCCTCGATCTGCGATCGGATCCCGACGGCAACGTCGTCGTGATCGACTGGAGCGATACCGGAGAGTGCCACGAAAGCGACGGCGTGCATCGATCGTCGGGGCGGATCTTCCGCTTCGTCTATCAGGCAGTTCCGCCACTCGATCCGCCGAACGGATTCGACTCGTCGCAAGGAGTGCGAGCGATGTCGGACGCGACGCTGCTCGCGACGCTCGACCATCCGAATCGCTGGTGGACCGAACGGGCGCAGCGCGAACTGGTCCTTCGGTCGCGTGGCGATCGGCTTAATCACTCATTGGTCGCCGAGCGACTTCTCGGCCGGATCGAACGCCCCGATGCGGACGGTGCCGCGAAAGCGACCGCCTTCGGAACGCTCTTCGCCTTGGCCGATGCCACGGGCGCAGCGAATCGCGAGACTTGGCGAGCGGCCGAAGCGCGAGGGATCGCGATCGGAACTCGCGATCCGCTGGCGGCGATTCGAGTCCTGATGATCCGCCGTCAGTTCGACCACCGACCGCTCGACACGGTGCTGGGGACGCCGCATCCGTCGACCGAATCGACGGACGATGGGGCGTTCGAGGCGGCATTCGAGGCGTTACTCCGAGCAGCCGATGATCCGGCTCCCGCGGTCCGTCTGGCGGTCGCTTCGACGCTGCAGCGGCTTCCGCTCGAGCGGCGCATCGGGATCGCTGCCGCGCTCGCGGCTCACCCGGGCGATGCGGACGACCCGAACCTGCCGCTGATGGTCTGGTACGGCCTGATGCCGATCGCCCGCGATCGGCCGCTCGACCTGACCGAACGTCTCGCGGCTTGGCGCTGGCCGTTGCTTGCACGCTACGTGGCAAGACGAGCGGGCGAAGTGGTGTCGGTCGATGCGGCTCCGCTGGCTTCCCTGCTCGAACGAGCCGTGCAGCTCGGCGATTCCGATGGCGCCGAGCTGGCGCAGCGCGAGGTTCTGATCGGACTGGCGAGCGGTCTGATCGGGCAGCGTCGCGTGACACCTCCCGACGCCTGGACCGCGATGCGTTCGGCGCTGATCGCTCGTCTCGAACGAATCGACGACCCCGCCGCGCGGTTGGCGCTGGTTCAAGTCGACGCGATCTTCGGTCAGGGAGAGTCCGACGAGCGTCTACGCGATACGGCATTGGATCACCGTCGTGATCTCGGCACGCGCGAGACGGCGCTGCGGACGCTGATCGAAGTCGCCCCCGAAGCGGCTCGCGAGACCTGCCTGGCGCTGCTCGGCACGCGTCATCTGAATCGGACCGCGCTGGCGGGGCTGACTCGATACGACGATCCCGAGATCGCGGAACGTCTGGCGCGCGACTATCGGAAGTTCCATCCGCAGGATCGACCGGCGGTGATTGCCGCGCTTCTGGCTCGTCCCTCGTTCGCCGAAGCTCTGGTCGACGGCATGGCCAAGGGGACGATTCCGACCGCCGATCTGAGCGCCGAACGGGCACGGTTTCTGGCCGATCGTTCGTCTGAGGAACTCGCGAGTCGCCTGCGCGACCTTTGGGGAGAGGTTCGCGACTCGGACGCCGACCGACAGGAGCGGATCCGCGAACTGACCTCGCGGCTTTCCGTGGCTCCTGAGAGTCTGCCGGACTTGGGTCGAGGGCGAATCGAGTTCGAGCGACGCTGCGCGGCCTGTCATCGGCTGTTCGGAACCGGAGCCGAGATCGGCCCCGATCTGACCGGATCGAACCGTCGCAATCTCGCCTATCTGATCGAGAACCTCGTCGATCCGAGTGCCGTCGTGCCGCGCGATGCCCGCACGACGCTGATCGAGACGATCGACGGTCGGACGATCGGGGGAATCGTGATGAGCGAGTCCGAAGCGGCCTTGACGATCCGAACCGCGACGTCGCTCGAAACGGTCCCGATCGCCGAGATCGCACAGCGTCAACCGTCGGATCGTTCGCTGATGCCCGATGGGCTGATCGACGATCTGGACGAATCGGGATTGAGGGGGCTGATCGCGTATCTGGCCAGTCCGGTGCAGGTTCCGCCGAGCGGCGACGGCGAAAGTTCGGGGGAGAGACCGGATCGCTGAGGGGGGCCCCCGCTTCTCGATCCGGCTCGATGCGCTACGATGGGGGCGATCCGGCGCGAGAGGGCTCGCGCCGCCGAGATCTCGGCGCCGCACTCCCGCGCGCGGCGCGTTCGTCCTGCAAGGATCCGAAACGATGGCCGATTGGACCGAAGAAGGGAAAAAGGCGCCGGCGTTCACCGCGGTGGCCCATGACGGCTCGAAGATCACCCTCGACGACCTGAAGGGGAGCCCCGTCGTTCTCTACTTCTATCCCAAGGACGACACGCCGGGCTGCACCAAGGAGGCGTGTGCGTTTCGAGATCGTTCGGCCGAGCTGAAGCAGCTCGGAGCCAAGGTGCTCGGCGTCAGCACCGACGACGTCGCGAGTCACGTGAAGTTCCGCGACAAGTACCAGCTCGACTTCCCGCTCCTTGCCGATACCGATCACAAGATCGCCAATGCCTTCGGCGCCTGGCGCGAGAAGAACATGTACGGCAAGATCACGATGGGGATCCAGCGCTCCACCTACCTGATCGATGCCGAAGGGAAGGTCGCGAAGGTCTGGAAGCGAGTCCAGGTCGACGGTCATGACCAGCAGGTGATCGACGCGCTCAAGGCGCTGACCGCCGGCTGATCATCGGTCGATCGGCTGCGCGGTCCGATGACGCCGCACGGTCTCGCCGCTTCCGAACCGCGCCGCGAGACGATCGTCGGGTTCGACCTGCGCGATCGAATCGCGGCGCATCGAACCGGACGCGTTCCCCGGCGCGAATCGGTCAGACCGACAGCCCGACCAGCGACAACAGCTTCATCGCGGCCAGCAGGATCACGATGCCGACGACCGCCGCTCCCGCGACGTTCGAGGCGATCCGGTTCCGATGCGATCCGACGATCGGCGTGTGGTTCATCACCACCAGCAGGAAGATCGCGATCAGCGGAAGCAGCAGGGCATTGGCCGCCTGAGCGATCACGATCGTCTCGCTCGGGCTCTTCCCCGCCAGGATCGCCGCGATCGTGCCGGCGCTCATCACGGTCAAGGCGATCGCGCGGAACGGCAGGTCGGTCAGGCCGGCTCGCAGACCGAGCATGCCGCAGATCGCATAGCCGGCAGCGAGCGGCGCGGTGATCGCACTGCTCGCTCCTGCCGCGAGCAGACCGCAGCCGATCAGCCAAGCCGCTCCGGTCCGGCCCAAGATCGGCGTCAGTCGCTCGACGGTCGTTGCGGCATCCGCTGCCGGGGAACCTTCGATCGCGGTTCCGTACGCACCGGCGGCGGTGACGACGATCGCGGCCGTGATCGCGCCGCCGATGCCGACCGACAGCAAGGTGTCCCGTCGCGCCTGGGCGAGCGTTCGCCGCGAATCCGATTCGTCGCGCCAATGCTCCTGAACGCTCGCGGCGTGCAAGAACAGGTTGTAGGGAACGATCGTCGTCCCCACGAGCGCCAGGATCGTCGTGAGCGAGCCGTCGGGAATGCGAGGGACGAACGCTCCTTGGACGAGTGCCGTCGGATCGGGACGAACGAGTAACGCGGTGGTCAGGAAGGTCAGACTCATCACGCCGACGAGCCCCATCAGCACGCCGGCGACGATCCGGTAGCGTCCCGAGACGAGCAGCAGCGCCGCGACGACCGCGATCGCCGATGCCCATAACGCCGGGGAGCCGCCGAAGACCAGACCGGCTCCGACCGCCGCACCGGTCAGGTTGCCGGTCTGATACGCCGCATTGCCGAACCCGATCGCCGCGACGACCAGCGAGGCGACCGACAGACGGGCGAGCGGTGATGCGAACCGCTGGCGAAGCGCCTCCCCCAGCCCGAGTCGACCGATGATCCCCAATCGCGCCGCCATCTCCTGCAACACGATCGTCGCGACGGTCCCGAAGAGAACCGCCCAGAGCAGCACGACGCCGAACTTCGCGCCGGCCTGAGTCGCCGCGGTGACGGTCCCCGGGCCGATGAAGGCCGCGGCGACAAGGAGCCCCGGACCGAATCGGGAAGGCCGACCGACAGGGGGCGAGTTCATGCGAGGGCTCCGCAGGCTCGTCGCGAAGCGACCGTTCGCTCCGCCGAGCGGCTGATTCTCGGCGACACGAGGCCTGGTCGCTACGGCCCGAAGCCGATCGTCTGTCGGACCCGGTTCGTACGGAACGCCTCGGCATCGATCGGGGGACGACCGAGCCGGGATAGCGAGAGGTGTGGGGAAACGCGAGGGAAGAGGCACGTCGGCGCTCCTCGCTCGTCGTATTGCTCGCCCCGACCTCGAGTCATCAGTGGCCGGACTCCAGCTGCATAGCAGCTGAGCTCGCTGAGCGAGAGACGATCGGCGCTCGACGTCGGTCCAGCGAACTGAGATGGATCGAACATCGCCGTACTCCTCCGCGACCTCGCCACCCGGTCGAGCAAGTCCTTCGTCCCGCCGTTCTTTCCCTCGATTCGCCGTTGTCCGTCACGGCGAAGAGCGATCATCTGCCGGGTTGAACCTCCGCGAAGCTTCGGGTCTGCTGGTCGTTCGCGTGACGACTCATTCCGGACCTCCCGCTCATGCCGCTCGATCCGCTTGCCGCACTCGCCCACTACTGGGGCTACGATCGATTCCGCCCGCTGCAGCGCGAGGCGGTCGACTGTGCGCTTGCCGGCAAGGACTCGGTCGTCGTGCTCCCGACCGGCGGCGGCAAGTCGNNCGCTGATGAAGGATCAGGTCGACACGCTCCGTCAGTGCGGCGTGCCGGCGGCGTATCTGAACAGTTCGCTCTCGGCCGACGAACGTCGTGAGGTGGGGCGAGAACTGCGTGCGGGGCGACTGAAGCTGCTGTATGTCGCTCCCGAGCGGCTGCTGCTGCCGCAGATGCTC
>DMPQ01000266.1:0-4807 GCA_003455945.1 Planctomycetaceae bacterium | reverse complement strand
GGCACGACTTTCGTCCCGAGTACCGCGGACTCGCGGCGCTCCGCGAGATCTTTCCCGGAGTCGGCTTTCACGCCTACACCGCGACGGCGACCGAACGGGTGCGAGGGGACATCGCGGAGCAGCTGGGGCTGAACGAACCGACGATGCTCGTCGGCAGCTTCGACCGTCCGAATCTGATCTACCGAGTCATTCGCCGCGGCAAGATTCTGGACCAGCTGTCGCAGGTCGTGCGCGAGCACGCGGGAGAGTCGGGGGTGATCTACTGCCCCACGCGAGCCGAGGTGGAGTCGACGGCGCTGTCGCTCGCGACCTGGGGGATCCGCGCCANNATCGACAAGTCGAACGTCCGCTTCGTCATCCATACGGCGATGCCGAAGTCGCTCGAAGCGTATCAACAGGAGAGCGGTCGCGCCGGCCGCGACGGTCTGCCGGCCGACTGTCGTCTGTTCTGGTCGATGTCCGACCTCGTCCGATGGAAGCGGATGCTCGAGGGGAGTCCCGAGTCGATCGCCGCCGGCGAAGAATCGCTCGATCGCGTCGCTCGATTCTGTACGTCGGCGACCTGTCGACATCGCGTCCTCTCGCAACACTTCGGCCAGGATCTGCCGGGGGAATCGTGCGGCGCCTGTGATCTCTGTCTGGGGGACGTCGATCTGGTCGACGATCCGCTGGTCCTGGCGCAGAAGATCCTCTCGAGCGTCGTTCGCCAGGGAGAGCGTTTCGGCGGCGAGTACACGTCGCTGGTGCTCAAGGGCTCGAACGACAAGCGGATCGGTCAGAACGGACATCAGTCGCTGAGCACCTATGGCCTGCTGGCTCAGCACGAAGTCCGGACGATCCGCGACTGGATCGAACAGCTCGTCGGCCAGGGCTACTTGGTCAAGACGGGCGAGTACAACGTCCTGCGCGTCACGGCCGAGGGGCGGCGCGTGCTGCGCGGCGAGACGACGCCGAAGCTGCTGCAGCCGGCCGAGGAGATTCCGGTCGTCACCGGTCGATCGCGCGGCCGGTCGGTCGACGCCGATTCGTGGGAAGGAGTCGATCAGGAGCTCTTCGAGCGTCTAAGACAGGTCCGCCGCGCGCGAGCGATCGAGCTCTCCGTTCCGCCGTATGTCGTCTTCAGCGACGCGACGCTCCGCGATATGGCTCGCCTGAAGCCGACCACGCTCGAACACCTGCGAATGGTCAAGGGAGTCGGCGAGAAGAAGATCGCCGATCACGGCGAGCTCTTTCTCGAAGCGATTCTCGACGGTCAGGATCGCCTCGATCGGAACGTCGTCGAAGGTGGGGACGACGAACTCCCCCGACGCCGGACGCTGTCCCGCGCGACGCCTCGCGGGCAGGAAACGCTGAAGGCGGCGTTCGAGCTGTTTCGTCAGGGGGAACGAGTCGACAAGGTGGCGACCGCTCTGGCCCGAGCCGTCTCGACGACGCGCACCTATCTCGACTCGTTCATCCGGACCGAAGGGATCGAAGACCCGTCGCCATGGGTCGATGTCGACGTGATCCGTCGGATCGAAGCGGCGGCCGATGAGGTCGGAGAGCGGTCGCTGAAGGAGATCCACGAACGACTCGGCGGCGACTGTTCCTACGACGACATCCGGATCGTGCTCGCCTGTCGCGCCCAGCGTCAGGCGACGTGACGCGATCGACACGGCGATCGACGCGGTGAACGGTATTCGACTTGGGGGCGGCCCCCGGCAACGGCGGCCCTAGCGATCGGCAAGCGAAGGGATCGACGATGAGGTGGGGAATCGTGCTGGCTCTCGTGGTTCTCGTCGGCGCCGGTGCGTTCGCCGCCGGCAGGTTCTTGGGTGCGGCCGGAAGAGAAGGAGGCGCGACCTCCGATCCGTCGACGGCGGCTCGCGTCTTTCGCCCCGATGCGGTCGGCACCATCGGTTGGCTCGAACCCGACCCCAAGGTGCTGACGCTCGCCGCACCGACCTCGGCTGCCGAGGCGGCATTGATCGGCGAGTTGCTGGTCGAAGAAGGAGATTGGGTCGAGGCGGGGACGGTACTCGCGCGACTCGATTCGTACGATCGCCGCGTCGCCGCGATCGCCGAGAGCGAAGCGCGAGTCGGCGTGGCCGATGCCACCGTCGCGTCGGTCCGAGCCGGTGCGAAGCCGAGCGACATCGCCTCGCAGCAGGCGGTCGTCGAACGAGCCGCAGCGACCTACCAATTGGCGGTCGACGAGAACCGCCGACAGCAGGAACTGCTGCGGACCGGAGCGGTCACGCCCGAGTCGGCTCAGCAACAGATGACTCGGATGCTCGAATCGGAACAGACGCTGGAAGAGGCGCGGCATCGGCTGGAGTCGCTCCGGACCGTGCGCCCCGAAGACATCGCGATCGCCGAGGCGGAACTGGCGGCAGCTCGCGCTACCGTCGCTCGACTGAAGGCCGAACTCGACCTGGCGATGATCGTCGCGCCGAGCGACGGCCAGATCCTGGACATTCATGCCCGGCAAGGGGAATCGATCGGATCCGAGGGTTTCGCCGACTTCGGCAATACGCGACGGATGTGCGCGATCGCCGAAACGTTCGAGGGAGACGTGCCGAGAGTCAGGATCGGTCAGCGGGCGCGAGTCGAAGTCGACAGCCTGGAACGACCGCTGACCGGCTACGTCATTCAGATCGGTCGCAAGGTCGGGCGGCGGACGGTGCTCGACAACGACCCGGTGAAGGATACCGACGCCCGAGTCGTCGAGGTACGGATCCTGCTCGACGAACCGGATGCTGCACTCGTCGCCGGACTTTCGTACGCCCGAGTCCGAATCGTGATCGATCTGGCTTCCGACGCGGAAGAGTCCGCTCCCATCGGCGATGCCGAACCGTCTCGCGACGGCGCGGCGGGAGAGTGAGCGATGGGGCAGCGCATTCCGCTCGCCTGGAAACAGTTGGCCTTCGAGCGGATGAAGCTCGTCGCGGCGGTCGCCGGCGTGATGGTCTCGGTCCTGCTGATGCTCGTGCAGCTCGGGATCCTGCAGTCGGTCTATCACAGTGCGACCGCATTCCACCGCGGAGTCCGTGCGGATCTGGTGGTGATCAGTCCGCTGTCGACCAACCTGACCGGCCTGCAACCCTTTTCGACTCGGACGCTCCATCGGGCACTCGGTCACGCGGGAGTGGAACGGGTCGCCGAGATCCACTCGGGAATCGTCGAGTTCAAGAATCCGTGGAACGGCGACGTTCGTCGGATCGCCTGTTACGGCCTCGATCCGCTCGATGATCTGGTCGAGCTCGAGGGGCTGGCGGAGCATCGCCGCGAGTTGCTGGTCGCCGATACCTTCCTGTTCGACCGCAATTCGAAGCGTTCCTTCGGTCCGATCGCTCGAACGCTGGCCGAAACGAAGCGGCCCGTGCGAGTCGAGGTGAGTCGCCGCGAGGCGCATGCGATCGGCACGACCGCGCTCGGAGTCAGTTTCGGCGTCGACGGCAATCTGGTGACCGACCGCGCCAACTTCCTGCGCCTCTTGCCGAATCGCGATCCGCACCTGATCGAGCTCGGCCTGATCCGTCTGAAGCCCGGCTCCGATCCGACGCAGGTCCGAGACGATCTGGCGGCGCTGTTCGGGTCGCAGGTCGAGATCCTGACGCTCCCGCAGTTCATCGATTGGGAGATCGCCTACTGGAACCGCAACGCGCCGGTCGGCTTCGTCTTCACGATGGGGACGATCGTCGGCTTCTTCATCGGCTTCATCGTCGTCTATCAGATCCTCTTCACCGAGGTGACGAACCATCTGCCTCAATTCGCCACGATGAAGGCGATGGGGTTCGGCGATCCGTTCCTGCTCGGCATCGTGATGCGTCAGGGGCTGATTCTGGCGCTGCTGGGATTCTTTCCCGGCCTGCTGTTGGCGATCGTCGTCTACGGGGTGATGCGCTACGTGACGCAGATCCCGATCGAGATGACGACCGCTCGGGCGGTCGGCATCTTCGTGCTGACGCTCCTGATGTGCCTGCTCTCCGGAGCGGTCACGGTCCGCAAGCTGCGCGACGCCGATCCGGCCGACGTCTTCTGATTCCTTTCGCCTCCGCCGCCTGTCCGTCGAGCGATTCCCGCGAGCCCCCGAGATGATCGACTCCGAACCGAGTTCCGTGCCGGCCGTCGACATGACGCCGCCGATTCTGGCGAGCGGCGTCGAGTTCGCGTTCGGTACAGGGGACCTGACCAAGCAAGTCCTGTTCGACGTCCGCTTCTCGATCGCCGCCGGAGAGATCCTGTTGCTGACCGGTCCGAGCGGTTCGGGCAAGACGACGCTGCTGACGCTGATCGGCGCGCTTCGGACGCTGAAGCACGGCAGTCTGAAGGTGCTGGGGCGCGAGATGCATGAAGCGAGTCGCCAGGTGCAACTGGAAATCCGTCGCCGAATCGGCTTCATCTTCCAGGCGCACAACCTGCTGCCGCATCTGACGGCGCGCGAGAACGTCCAGCTGATGCTGCAGCTGCGCCCCGAGATCTCGCCCGAAGAAGGGCGAGCCCGCGCGAGCGATGAACTGAAGGCGGTCGGCCTGGGCGATCGGCTGGACTANNCGAGCCGACCGCCGCGCTCGACAGCCGTTCGGGGCGCGAAGTGGTCGACTTGCTCACCGGGCTGGCGCGCGAAAAGAACTGCCCGATCCTGATGGTGACTCACGATTCGCGCGTCTTCGATGTCGCCGATCGGATCATTCGGATGGAGGATGGCCGAATCATCGACGACGCAGCCGTCGACGCCGAGACGTTCGCCAGGCTCGAGAAGGAAGAGGACTTCTGAGAAGTGGGCAGGGCTCGTCAACGTCCCTCCCCAGCCCGACGCGTCAGC
>DMPQ01000497.1 GCA_003455945.1 Planctomycetaceae bacterium | reverse complement strand
AGCCATCATGCGGGGCGATATCGCCAGGGCGCTCGCCGAATTCGAAAACCAGTATGATGCGGGCGCGGACCCGGTCGCGATCCTCACTGACCTTGCCGATTTCGTGCATGTGGTGACGCGCCTCAAACTCACGCCGGAGAGCCGCAAGGATGCCGCGTTGAACCAGAGCGAACGCGAGCGCGGTGCGGCTTTTGCGGCAAGCCTCACGATCCGCCCGCTCACCATGGCCTGGCAAATCCTGCTCAAGGGGATTGCCGAGGTGCAAACGGCTATCCGACCGAAAATNNAACATGCCCGCGAGCCCGGTCGATGGCCCCACAGCTCCTCGCCTGATGGCCTCTGCGACCGGAGAACAGGGCCGCACCTTGATGCGCGCCGAACCGCAAGGGGCGCCCGCCAACTTGCCGCAAAGCTTCGAGGCCGTGATCGCCTTGGCGGAAAAACATCGGGATATTCGCTTGCAGACCGAACTCACCCGGTTTGTGCGCCTCGCGAAATTCGAGCCCGGTCGCATTGAACTGGCACTGGAACCACAAGCCGAGGCTGATCTGCCGAACCGGCTGCATCGCGCCCTGCTCGACTGGACCGGCGCGCGCTGGGGGATTTCGATCATTGAGCCGGGACAGGCCGATCTGCCGAAAACCCTGCACGAATTGGCCGAGGAAAAGCGCGCCGAGGAAAAACGCGGCGTGCAAAGCCTCCCCGCCGTCCAGGCCGTGCTGAAGCATTTCCCGGGCGCCGAGATCATCCGCATCGAGGAGGCGAAACCCTCGGCTGCGGCCGAGGCCGCGCCCGTCGAGGCTGATGAGCCCCCCGAATTCACCGATGACGATCTCTGATCCGGAGTTTTTGCCATGCGCGACCTGATGGGCATGATGAAGGAAATGGCGGGCCTCAAATCCAAGATGGAGGCCATGCAGGCCGAACTGGATGAAACGCTCGTCGACGGACAATCCGGCGGGGGCATGGTGCGCGTAACCCTCACCGCCAAGGGCGCGCTCAAGGCGATCGCGATCGATCCCGAGCTGCTCAAGCCTGATGATCGGGAGATGGTGGAAGACCTCATCCTCGCGGCCCATGCCGATGCGCGCGCGAAAATCGAAGGCGTCGTCGCCGAGAAGATGAAGGCGCTCACGGGCGGTCTGCCGCTGCCGCCCGGCATGAAACTGCCGTTCTGAGGTTAAAGTGGCGCAAAATCTCGCAGGCCCGGAAATTGAGAGATTGATCCAGCTTCTGGCGCGCGTGCCGGGCCTCGGCCCGCGTTCGGCGCGGCGCGCAGTCTTGCACCTGATGAAGAAGCGCGAGGATTTGTTGCACCCGCTCGGCGAGGCAATGCGCATTGCGGCGGAGCGCATCGTCACCTGCTCGGAATGCGGCAATCTCGACACGATGGACCCTTGCTCGATCTGCCGCGATCCGCGCCGCGATCCCTCGATTCTCGTCGTCGTCGAGAACGTGGGCGATCTCTGGGCGCTTGAACGCGCCGGCGCGATCCGGGCGAGCTATCACGTGCTGGGCGCGACGCTCTCGCCGTTCGATGGCGTCGGGCCGGAGGATCTCTCGCTGCCGAAGCTCGTCGAACGGGCGACGGGCGGCTCGGTGAAGGAGGTTATCCTCGCGCTCAACGCCACGGTCGAGGGGCAGACGACCGCGCATTACATCACCGATCTGCTCACCGAAGCAGGCGTCAAGGTGACGCGCCTCGCGCATGGCGTTCCGGTGGGCGGCGAACTCGATTATCTCGATGAGGGCACGCTTTCGGCGGCGCTCCTCAGCCGCACCGCGATCGGCTGAGGAAGGGCAATGCGCAACATTCACCGTTTCCTCGACGTCGAGACCTGGATCTTCGATCTCGACAACACGCTCTATCATCCGTCGGCGCGGCTGTTCGACCTGATCGACGAGCGCATGGGCGCCTTCATCATGCGCCTGATGGGCGTCGATGCCATCGAAGCGCGGCGCGTGCAGAAGCAATATTTCCACGATCATGGCACGACGATGGCGGGGCTGATGCGCCACCACGGCGTCGATCCCGAAGATTTCCTGATCGACGTTCACGATATCCCGCTCGACCGGCTGGCGCCCGATACGCGGCTGCGCGCCGGACTCGAACGCCTGCCCGGCCGCCGTCTGATCTTCACCAACGCCGATGCAGATTATGCCGCCCGCGTGCTCGACGCGCGGGGCATCGCCGATCTGTTCGACGGCATCTGCGATATTCGCACGACGCACTATACGCCGAAGCCCGAAGCCGAAGCTTATCGCATGATGATCGGCCATCTCGGAATCGATCCGGCGAAGAGCCTGTTCGTCGAGGATATGGCGCGCAATCTGACCCCCGCCAAAGCGCTGGGAATGACGACCGTATGGCTGGACAATGGCAGCGAAAGCGGCCATCGCGACCACCTGCCGGACCATGTCGATTTTCATGTGAACGACATCGCCGACTGGCTTGATGCGCTTCCGGAACATTTTGGGCCGTAACCTTGGGGAATTTCATGAGCACCGACCTGCAATCGACGATCGAAGCCGCCTGGGATGCGCGCGAAACGCTCGGGCTGACGACGACCGGCGCGGTGCGCGACGCGGTCGAGGCGGCGCTCGCGGGCCTCGATGACGGCAGCTTCCGCGTTGCCGAACGCGATGCCGGCGGTACGTGGCAGGTCAATCAGTGGCTCAAGAAGGCGGTGCTGCTCTCCTTCCGCCTCAACGACATGGCGCCGATTTCCGGCGGTCCCGGCGGCGCGACCTGGTGGGACAAGGTTCCGTCGAAATTCGCCGGCTGGGGCGAGAACCGCTTCCGCGATGCGGGCTTCCGCGCCGTTCCCGGATCGATCGTCCGCCGCGGCGCCTTCATCAGCAAGGGCGCCGTGCTGATGCCGAGCTTCGTCAACATCGGCGCCTATGTCGGCGAGGGATCGATGGTCGATGCCTGGGCCACCGTCGGCAGCTGCGCGCAGATCGGCGCGAACGTCCACCTGTCGGGCGGCGCGGGGATCGGCGGCGTGCTCGAACCGCTGCAGGCCGGACCCGTGGTGATCGAGGATGGCGCCTTCATCGGCGCGCGCGCCGAAGTAGCCGAGGGTGTGATCGTGCGCGAGGGCGCAGTGCTGTCGATGGGCGTCTATCTCGGCGCCTCGACCAAGATTATCGACCGCGCGACCGGCGAAGTCTTCATCGGCGAGGTTCCGGCCTATTCGGTCGTTGTCCCGGGTTCGCTTCCGGGCAAGCCGCTTCCCGACGGAACGCCGGGGCCCTCGCTCTATTGCGCCGTCATCGTCAAGCGCGTCGACGCCCAGACGCGCTCCAAGACCGGCATCAACGAGCTGCTGCGCGACTGAGCGCGGCGCGAGCAAGGGCGGCCGGCCATGGCGCGGATCGACTGGACCGACCGGCAGATCTGGCTGGAGCCCGGCGCCTGGTCCTATCTGTTCCTGTCCTTCGAGGGCCGCATTCCCCGCCTGCCGTTTGGGGCGGGGGCGGTGGTGCTCAACGTCTTCGCCTATATCGGCGACCGCCTTGCCATGGATTTCGGCGGCCATCCCGCCGCCGCCGTGGTGGGGCTCGCCTTCCTCTATCCCTCGCTGGCGCTGTCGATCAAACGCGCGCATGACCGCGGCCACTCCGACCTCTATCTCCTGTTCTTCTTCCTGCCGGCCTTCCTCGTCAGCTTCCTGCAGGTGCTCGGCTACATGGATTCGCAGGGGCCGATGGGGCCGGTCCTGTTCATCCTCGGCCTGTGGGTGCTGGCGGCGCTGATCGCTCTGGTCATCGATCTCGGCCTGATGCGCGGCGAGGAGGGTTCCAATCGTTACGGGCCGGACCCCCTTCAGTGACACGCCGCTGAAACCTTCGACGTTGACGAGGGGATCCGATGCCCGCCACTGTCCGGCGCGGCGACTGACGATCGGAGACGGCAATGCAATTCCTCGGTATCGACTTCCAGAAGCTCCTGCTCACCGTTGACGGCCGCATCGGCCGACAGACCTTCTGGATCGGTTTCGCCGCGCTGTTCGTGGCCGGCATGATCAATGGCCTGATCATCGGCTCGATCAGCCTGATCCTCGCCACCCTCGTCAGCCTCGCCCTCGCGGTGCCGGCCTATTGCGTGTCGATCAAGCGCTCCAACGATCGCGGCCATCCCCAGGTCTACGTGCAGGGCTTCTTCATCGCGTCGATCGCCTTTCAGGTTCTGACGCTGATCGGCGTGTTCGGCTTCCTCGGCTACGACATGGTGCGCCATATGGAGCGCCTGCCCGCCGCCAAGGTGGACCCGATCGGCGTGCCCGACGCGCTGATGATCCGCCCGACCATCCTGCTCGTCTTCGATGCGGTGAAGGACGAGATCGTCATCGTCACGCCCGTTTTTCCGAAGGCGAGCCAGTCGCCGCGGGCGGCCTACGAAGCGGCGAACGACCGCCTCAACACGGCCATCGACGCGCTCGAAGCGCCGCTCCGCCACCCCGGCGGGCCGGACGATCTCGCCGCGCGGCTGCCGGAGGCGCAGTCGAACACCACGCCGGCCGAATACGAGGCGATGGTGGCGCGCGCGAAGGAATACATCCTTGCCGGCGACATCTTTCAGGTGGTGCTCTCGCAGCGCTTCTCCTGCCCGTTCGATCTCGACGCCTTCTCGCTCTACCGCGCGCTGCGGCGCGTAAACCCCTCGCCCTACCTCTGCTATCTCGACTTCGCCGGGTTCCAGATCGTCTGTTCGAGCCCGGAAATCCTCGTGAAGGTCGCGAACGAGGAAAAGGGTGCGCGCAAGGTCACAATCCGGCCGATCGCCGGCACACGCAAGCGTGGCGCTACCCCTGCCGAGGACAAGGCGCTGGAGGAGGAGCTCCTCGATGATTTCAAGGAGCGCGCCGAGCATCTGATGCTGCTCGATCTCGGCCGCAACGATGTCGGCCGCGTCGCCGAGATCGGCTCGGTCAAGGTGACGGACAGTTTCTTCGTCGAGCGCTACAGCCAGGTGATGCACATCGTTTCGAACGTCGAGGGCTTGCTCGATCCGCAATACGACGTGATCGACGCGCTGGCGGCGGGCTTTCCGGCCGGAACGGTCTCCGGTGCGCCGAAGATCCGCGCGATGGAGCTGATCGCCGAGATCGAACCGACGCCGCGCGCCGCCTACTGCGGCTCGATCGGCTACCTCGGCTTCGACGGCTCGGCCGACCTGAACATCCTGATCCGGACCGTGACCGATACCGGCGGCTGGTGGACCTTTCCGGTCGGAGGCGGGATCGTCGTGCAGAGCGACCCGCGCAAGGAACTCGACGAGACCTGGCAGAAGGCGCGCGGGATGCTCCAGGCGGTGCTGGCTTGAGCGATGGGCCCGAGCGACGATCCCGAGCGACTTTCGTGCGGCATCGAACCCGGGCAGCAGAATCGCTCTCAAGCGTACGACCCGCACGACCGATCAGAGGAATGAAACGGGATTCCGGCCGATCCGTTCTCACCACGGAGCGTCGCCGAGGCGCAGCCGGTCTCCCGACAGCATTCCCTTCCCTGCGGATTACCGGACCATGAAACGGTTCGCCCTCTTGGCGGTCGTCACGATCAGTTCGGCGGCCAGCGGTTGCGCCTCGTGCTGCGCCCCGTACGACTACGCCTACCCGACCTACGGCGGCAAGTGGGAGCGAGTCGATCGCTTTCACGGTCGAGTCGCCTCGGCGTTCAACGATGCCAGCGGCGTCTATTCGGCGGACGGAGCGACCTACATCGACGGCGAAGGGGAGATCGTCGATGAGGCCACCGTCGATGAGGTGATCGTCGACGAGTGATCTGCCGGGGTGCCGACCCCGATCGAAAACGCGAATGCCCATGACTCAGGGGGAACCAGGCGGTTCCCCCTGCTGCGTTTCTTGGCGTTTCCGCCGGCATTCGAGCGGCTTGCCCGTGCTCCATTTTCCGCTTGGGGCGAGCGCCGCCGTGTTTCAGGCCTTCGGCCGATCGGACGACGTGTCCGATCCGGCCTCGCCGAGCCAAGACCCTGACGATCAGCTCGTTTCGGCAGTTTGGGTTGTCGGTTCCGATTATTTGGAGTTTGCCGAAAGTTCCGGTGGTATCGATTCCGATCTCCTAGCTTGTCGGCGGCCGTTGCGCTGCGGCGGTCAGTCCGTCGTGCGGCTCCGCTACCGACCGAGCATGGCAATCCCGGCCAAGGCGTTAAGGAAGAGAACCATGGTCCTCTCGATCGATCGGACGACTCTCGCGTGGGGGATGCTCGGCATCGCCCTGACGGCGTTCGCGGCGCCGGCCGGCGCTCAGACTCAGGCCGGTGCGACCTCTCAGGTGCGCCGCGCCGAGCGGATCACGGCGTCGGCACCCGCGGAGCCGCGTCGAGCGGTTCGCCAGGCGTCGACCACCCAGCCGACTCGCCCTGCCACCGTCGGCTTCGGTTCCAACCGGACCGTTTCGCATACCACCCTCCCTCGCGCTCCGCGCACGATGCGGACGATGATGCAGGAAGAGGTGATCGTCGACGACTCGGTCTACGAGGACGTCTCGGACCACGTCGGCATGCATGTCGACGGCGGCTGCGAGTCGTGCGGAGACGGCTGCTCGGACGGGAGCTGCGGCACCAGCGGCTGCAGCAGCTGTGCCGAGGGGTGTCTGGTTCCTTGCCCGCAGATCACCTTCCGCAACATGGAGTTCTTCGCCGGCGTCGAAGGCTTCAAGGGACAGCCCGATCGCGGGCGCGGCGGGAGCTTCGGGTTCAACGGCGGAGCGAACGTCGGGTTCGGTCTCCCCTGCCTGACCGCCGACATCGTGTCGGCTCAGCTCGGCGTCAATTCGGTCCAGTCGAACTTCTCCGGCTCCGACTTCACGGACCTCAACCGCGATCAGCTCTTCGTCACCGGCGGTCTCTTCCGACGCGTCGACTACGGGCTGCAGGGAGGGGCGGTGATCGATTACCTGCACGAGTCGTGGAACACCGAACGCAACGTCGCTCAGGTCCGCGGGCTTCTGTCGTGGGTCTACGAAGGTGGTGACGAGTTCGGCTTCCAGCTGGCTTCGCCGATCCACGAGGATCTCGGCGACTCGCTGGTCGACGGCGTCGTCGTGACCGAGACGTGGCGGACGGTCGAGACCTACTCGTTCTTCTACCGGCACACCTTCGACGCCTGCAGCGGGACCAACGCCCGGCTGATCGGCGGCTGGGGTGGGGCNNAGAGACGCTGCTGGGAGCGGACTTCTGGACGCCGCTCAACGATCGCTGGGCGATCGACGGCGGATTCGCCTACCTGCTTCCCGATGCCGACGGCGTGATCAACGAATCGTGGAACGTCGGCATGAACCTGGTCTGGTATCCGTCGGGGCTCGGTCACCATCGCGGCCGCTACCACCGCCCGCTGTTCAACGTCGCCAACAACGGCTCGATGATGATGCAGGTCGAGTGATCGACCTGATCGGATGCGGCCGGACGAACACCGATTCGGCCGCATCGAACGTGCACCCGGGGTCAGCCCGGCGAGAGCGATTGGGCCGGCTCTTCGGAGCCGGCGTCTCTCGTTCTTGACCGCCGGGAGTCTCGCCCCAAGTCGCCGGGAGCTGTCGGCGGCGAGGGGGGGCGGGTTCCGAGCGGCATCGTCGGCGTGGCTCGGTTTTCGGGCGTTTCGAGCGAGGCTCGTCCGGTGTTCGGCCGCTCGTGACTGCCCCGTCTTCCGACAATGGTCCGACGGCTCGCTCCTGGGTATAATTCGCGACGCATGACCCTTTCGTCTCGGTAAGCCCCGAGCGGACGGAGAGCCATGCCGAGGGACGGCGAAGCGGGCGACCGGGCCGGACTACGGCCGTTCGACGGCGCAGAAGCGATCTGACGTCCCCTCCCCCCTGCCCGTTCCGCTTCGGTTTGCGCCGGACGGAATCCCGCCCTGCTTGCGATCGCGGCTCGGACTGCGGATCGACCGACGATCCGGTCCCCTGACGATCGGTAATTCAACGAGGAGTCGACGATGAAGATGTGGATCGGACTCGGAGCCGCTGCTCTGGTCGGGCTGATCGGACCGCTGACCCCTGCCGCGCTGGCCGGCTGGGGAGATCTGAAGGGACGGATCGTGGTCGAGGGGGCGGTCCCCGAGGCGGCGAAGCTCGACGTCAACAAGGATGTTGCGGTCTGCGGTCGGATGCCGCTGTTCGACGAGTCGCTGAAGGTCGGGCCCGACGGCGGCTTGGCCAACGTCGTCGTCTGTCTGATGCAGAGCCGGACCAAGACGCAGACTCCCGAGGTCCATCCGTCGTACGCGAATCTGGTCGAGACGGTCCCGGTGCTCGACAACAACGCCTGCCGCTTCGAGCCGCACGTCACCGTGATGACCACCGCTCAGAAGCTTCGGATCACCAACACCGATCAGGTCGGGCACAACGCCAACATCCAGTCGCTCAAGAACGCCGCCAACCCGAACATCCCGCCGGGGGGCGAGATCGAGATCGCGATGAAGGGGGCCGACACGGCGCCCGTGAAGGTCGTCTGCGGAGCGCATCCCTGGATGANNCGACGAGCCGTATGTGGCGATCTCGGCCGAGACGGGTGAGTTCGAGATCAAGAACCTGCCGGACGGCGACTGGACGTTCGTCTTCTGGCACGAACGCGGCGGTCGGACCAAGGAGGGGGGCTACCTCACCGGTCTGACTCAGGACGGCAAGAAGATCGGCGGGCGTCTCGGCGAGCTCGAAGTGACGATCAAGGATGGCGAGGTGACCGACCTCGGCACGCTGACCATCTCGGCTGCCGACCTGACCAAGTGAGTCGGACGAGTCGGCCGCTCGGCGGCTGATGACCGACGGGCGAAGTGAGCGAAGGGGAGTCGCACGGCGGCTCCCCTTCGTCGTTCCGAGAACGCAAACGGCGGCAATCGCCCCCCGATGCGATGCCGTGCGGTCCCCTGCGATCCGGCTCGACGAATCGTGCGTCATATTGACGCATGGTTCCGCCGAACGGGCCGCTCAACTAAAGTATCGGTCTGCTCCGGGGTTCCGTTCCGACCGTTCGGGCGGTCCTAGGAGATGCCGAGGTGACGGCGAGTCGAACGTCGTCGGTCGGGATGACGATTCGTACGACCACGACCCGAGACGAGAGCGGGATGATCGGAATGCGATGTGGCCTGCGAGCCCCCTTGGCGGTTCTCTGGATCGTGGCCGGTGCGATGATCTCCGCCGGGTGCGATTTCGGATCGACGGTCCCTCCGACTCCGGTCGAACCGGCCGATCTCGAAGCGTTCGCCGAGGAGCTCGGGACCGAACCGATCGTGATCGAGTCGGGGGCGGATTCGGTCGATTCGGGGGCCTCGAATCAGGGCGGATCGTCGGCTGAGACGTCGTCGGAAGCGGGAGCGACCGAGGAACCGTCGGCCGAAGCGGCCGCGGAAGACGATCTCGCTCCCTGAAGCGACGGCGAACCGCCTCCCTGCGGCGTTACCCCGGTGACGGTCCACCGCGACGAATCGATTCCGTTCACGGACGATTCGGATTGCGGACCCCACGGACCGCCGCTCGACTGCCAACTCCCTTCGTTCGATCCGCGACGTCCGTCGATCGTTTCGGCAGACCTCCGGCGAACGGAGCAATCGAGGTTCGGAGAAGATGGCCAACCGCTTTTCGATGCTCCTGTGCCTGTCGGCGGCGGCAATCGCCGTCGGTTGCACTCCTCCCGCCGAGTTTCGGGTGAATCGGGTCGAGGAGAAGAAACGCGAGCTGCAGGCGCTCGGTGAGGACGGGAGCTTCACGCCGGCGCAGAAGACCGATATCGGGACCTTTCTGACGGCGGTCTTCGGAACTCCCGACCAGCCCCGCCTGCCGGCGATGATCGAGGAATTGTCTCCCGAGACACCGATCCTGCGTCGGCCGATGCTTGCAGCGGCCGCCGGTCCGGTGGCGAGCGATCGGGACGGCAAGGCTCGCGGTCTCTATCGCGAACATTGCGTTCATTGTCACGGCATCACGGGGGATGGAGCCGGGCCGACGGCGTCCTTCCTGAATCCGTACCCTCGCGACTTTCGTCTCGGCAAGTTCAAGTACAAGTCGACGCCGCTCGGAGTCGCTCCGACGCATGACGATCTCTATCGGGTGCTGGCCGAAGGGGTCCCCGGAACGGCGATGCCGAGCTTCAAGCGACTGCCGGCCGACGAGCTCGAGGCGCTCGTCGATTACGTCCGCTACCTGACGCTGCGCGGCGCGGTCGAGCGCGAGCTGTACATGATCCTGACCGAGGATCCTGATCCGGGGATCGACCTGATCGCCTCGGCGGCTCAGGCGGCAGCAGCCGAGGAAGCGGTTGCCGCTGCGGAAGAAGCCGGAGAAGAGCCGCCGTTTCCGCCGATCTTCACCGCCGCGTCGGCGCTCGAGGAGATCGTCGTTCCGTCGGCCGAGCGATGGCTGGAAGCCGAGGATTCGGTGGTCGAGCCGCCGGCGTTTCCCGAGGGGCTGAAGCCGGGGAGCGCGGAGCGCGAATCGCTCCTCGCCCGCGGCCGCGAGCTGTACTTCGGGCTCGGCGCCTGCGTGTCGTGCCATGGCCCGCTGGCGCTCGGCGACGGTCAGGTCAACGACTTCGACGACTGGACCAAGAACTGGATGAACGAACTGGGGATCGCGCCGGACGACGAGCGGAAGATCGCCGAGTTCGTCGCGCTCGGCGCGCTCCCTCCGCGCAACATCATTCCGCGCAATCTGCGTCTGGGCGGGTTCCGTGGCGGGCGCCGGCCGGTCGACCTCTTTCTGCGGATCCGCAACGGGATCGAAGGGACGCCGATGCCGGCCGCTGCGGCCGAACTGACCGACGACGATCTCTGGTGTCTGGTCGAATACGTCCGGCAGCTGCCGCTCGAATCGATCAGCACCTCGATCCATGCCGAGGAGCTGAACGAGCGGCCCCCGCGCTGACCGCGACGATGGAGGCGGCGAAGGGGATTCCGGAACGGGGGAGGACGACAGGGTGAATCGACTGCTGAGTGCCGTGCTGCTGGCCGTCCCGCTGCTCGGGACCCTGATGATCGTCTGGGCGATCTTCGGCTGGTGGCCGCTGGCCGGACATTGGCTCCCCGAAAACGTCAACGCCTACGGCGGCGTGATCGACCACCTCTGGTACCTGATCTTCTGGATCACCGGCGCGATCTTCATCGGCACCGGACTGTTACTCGCCTGGCTGGTCCAAGTCGGCGGCTGGCGAGCCGACCGGCGGGCTCCGGCGATCCACGGCAATCACAAGCTCGAAGNNCATCCTGATCTTCCTGAGTCTGTATCAGTTCGACGCCTGGACCCGCAACAAGATGGCTCGACCGACCCGCCCTGCGGCGGACGGCCATGAGGAGCCGATCGAGGCGAGCGTGCGCGTCGTCGCGCGGCAGTTCGATTGGGACTTCTGGTATCCGGGACCGGACGGACTGTTCGATACGCTCGATGACGTGATGCTGACCGGCGAACTGCACGTGCCGGTCGACGAACCGGTCGTGCTGCAGATCGAGACGCAGGACGTGCTGCACAGCTTCTTCGTCCCGTCGCTCCGCGTGAAGCAGGACATCGTTTCGGGAATGCGGCAGCTCGTCTGGTTCCGGGCGACGAAGCCCGGCGACTACGAGATCGCCTGCACCGAGCTCTGCGGCTGGGGGCACTACAAGATGAAGGCGGTGATGACGGTCCACTCGGCCGAGGATTATGCCGCGTGGCGAGCGCGGGCCGAGGCGGCGGCCGGAGCGACGACGGTCGGCGCGGCGGAGCCGTGATCCGAAGCTGCGGTCGGACCGACCGCTCCGGACTCGAACGGAACTGATGACTCGACCGGCGCTCGGCCGGCGAACCGACGACGAGAGAACCGAACGCGATGAGCAGTCACGGCGCGAGCGAAGGAAGCACGTGGTCGCTTCCCTATCTGTTGGGACGCTACGTCTTCTCGCGCGATCACAAGGTGATCGGAACGCAGTTCCTGTTCACGACGATGCTCTGGGCGATCGCCGGAGGGTTGCTGGCGCTGGCGATCCGCTGGCAGCTCGCCTGGCCCTGGTCCGACATGCCGATCTTCGGATCGCTCTACCGGACCGAAGGGGGCCAGATCGCTCCCGAGTTCTACACGATGCTCTTCACCATGCACGCGTCGATCATGATCTTCTTCGTGATCATCCCGGCGTTGGCGGGAGCGTTCGGCAACTGGCTGATCCCGCTGATGATCGGCGCCGACGACATGGCGTTTCCGACGCTCAACATGCTCAGCTACTGGATCATGTGGCCGAGCTTCCTGTGCATGGCGGCGAGCTTCCTGACCGGCGGATACGGACCGGCGAGCGGCNNCCCGCCGCTGTCGGTGCTCGACGAAGCGGCTCCGGGGAGCGGCACCGCACAGACGCTCTGGCTGCTCGGCGTCTCGTTCGCCGGCATCAGTTCGATGATGGGGAGCGTGAACTACGTCACGACGATCCTGCAGATGCGGGCTCCCGGCATGACGATGTTCCGTCTGCCGATGACGATCTGGGGGATGCTGATCACGGCGATCCTCCAGGCGTTCGCGCTGCCGGTGCTGACCGCCGGCGTCTTCATGCAGATGACCGATCGGGTCTTCGGCACCGGCTTCTTTCTTCCCGAGATGCTCTCGGCGAACAACGGCGTGCCGTCGTCGGGAGGAGGTCAGCCGCTGCTGTGGCAGCATCTGTTCTGGTTCTATTCGCACCCCGCCGTCTACATCATGCTGCTGCCGGCGATGGGGATGGTCTCGGACATGCTCGCCTGCTTCGCCCGCAAGCCGCTCTTCGGCTATCGCCCGATGGTCTACTCGATCAGCGCGATCGCCGGGCTCGGCTTCATCGTCTGGGGGCATCACATGTTCGTGTCGGGGATGGACCCCGCGCTCGGACTCTCGTTCATGGTCTCGACGATGCTCATCGCGCTCCCCAGCGGCGTGAAGACGTTCAACTGGCTCGGCACGCTCTGGAAGGGGAATCTGCAGTTCACCACGGCGATGCTCTTCTCGATCGGTTTCCTCTCGATGTTCATCATCGGTGGCCTGTCGGGGATCTTCATGGCGGCGACGCCGGTCGACATCTACATCCACGACACCTACTTCATCGTCGCGCACTTCCACTACGTCCTCTTCGGCGGGACGATGCTCGCGATCTTCGGCGGCGTCTATTTCTGGTACCCGAAGATGTTCGGCCGGATGATGAACGAGCCGCTGGGGAAGGTCCATTTCTTCCTGACCTTCCTGCTGACCAACGGCACCTTCTACCCGATGCACATCCTCGGCGCCGCCGGATTTCCGCGGCGCTATGCCGATCCCNNTGGATTTCCGCGACGCTACGCCGATCCGTACCACTTCGAATCGTTCCGGATGCTACTGCCGGTCAACCAGGTGATGACCGTCTGTGCGATCCTCCTGGGAGCAGTGCAGATCCTGTTCGTGATCAACTTCATCGGCTCGCTCTGGTTCGGTCGTCGAGCCGGCAGGAATCCGTGGAACGCCAACACGCTCGAGTGGACCGCGCCGAGTCCGCCGCCGCACGGCAACTTCGACTTCCAGCCGATCGTCGTCCGCGGCCCGTACGAGTACGGCGGCGACGGACCGCGCGACCATGCCCTGCAGGTCGACAACGCACCTCAGGGAGCCCTGGCCGACTGAGCGGTCGCGGACGCGGGAACAGCCGCTCGTCGAGCGACCTCTCCCCTCCCCTCCTTCGACCGCTCCGTCGCATCGGAGAATCGTGATGGCCGAATCGACCGACCGACTGCCGAGCGCCTCGAACCGCTCTCCCTGGCCTCATCGCTGGGCGGTGGCGCTCGCCGCGATCACCTTTCCGTTGATCTGGGTCGGCGGCCTCGTCACGACTCAGGATGCCGGCATGGCGGTCCCGGACTGGCCCGGCACCTTCGGCTACAACCTGTTCGCCTACCCGCTCGAATCGTGGTGGTCGGGACCGTGGGATCTGTTCATCGAACACGGACACCGTCTGCTCGGCGCCTTGGCCGGCTTCGTCGCGATCCTGTTGGTGATCGCGACGTGGCGTTCCGAGTCGCGTCGTTCGGTCCGACTGATGGCGCTCGGCGCCCTGGTGCTGGTGATCCTGCAGGGAACGCTCGGCGGCGTCCGCGTCCTCGCGGCCGATCGCGAGATCGCCAAGCTGCACGGCTGCGTCGGTCCCGCCTTCTTCGCGTTGGTCGTCGCCATCGCGACCATGACGGGCCGCGCTTGGGCCGAGCCGGCTCGGCGTTCGGTCCGAACCTCGGATTGGGTCTGGTCGCTGCTCTTCCTGATCGCCGTCTACGTGCAGCTGGTGCTCGGAGCGAATCTCCGGCATATCGCCGTCGAGGCGGCTCCGAGCGTCTTTCGTTCGATCGTGCTCTTCCATCTCGGCACAGCGGCGATCGTCGCGATCATCGGCGTGCAGATGATGCTCCTGACGTTCGACTATCGTCTCGGCACGACCCGTCGTCTGCCGTGGCGGATCGGCGCCCTGATCGTGGTACAGCTGGCGCTCGGAGCCGGCACGTGGCTCGTGAAGTACGGCCTGTTCGAGCCGCTCGATTCGTGGGCCTGGTTCGCGAACTGGGTCGTGCCGGCCAAGGGCATGCTGCAGGCGAACGTCGTGACGCTGCATGTCGCCGTCGGTTCGGCGCTGATCGCGATGGGCGCGAACCAGACGCTACGGATCGGTCGCGAGACGCTGTTCGCGGCGGCCGAGACGACGACGACTCCGGCCGCGACGGCTTCGTCCGTGCCGGCGGACCGAGCCGATCAGCGGATGAGCGGCGCCGCCGTCTGAACGGCACGGAACGGACGCAGACTGACCGAACGACCGCGATGGCGCGGAGGGAAGCCAAGCGATGACGAGCGAAACGATGTCTCTCGAAAAGACCCCTGCGGTCCGCACGTCGCGCCTGCGCGATTACGTCGTTCTGACCAAGCCGAGGATTTCGGTGATGGTTCTCGCGACGGTCGCGGCGGCCGGCTATCTGGCGTCGACCGTCGCGCCGGTCGCTCCGTCGTCCGTGCTGCATGCGCTGATCGGCACGTTCCTGATCGCGGCGAGCGGCAGTGCGCTGAACCAGGCGATCGAACGATGGCTCGATGCCCGCATGCATCGGACTCGCAATCGCCCTCTCCCGGCTCGGCGGCTGGGAACGAACGAGGTGGTGGTGTTCGGGACCGTCACCTTCTGCATCGGCACCGTCTGGCTCGCCACCACCGTCGGCGCGACCGCCGCGTGGCTGGGGATCGGAACCTGGGTCCTCTACGTCTGGGTCTACACGCCGCTCAAGACGCGCACCTGGACCAACACGATCGTCGGCGCGGTGGCCGGCGCCATGCCGGTGCTGATCGGCTGGTACGCGACCGGAGCGCCGACGCACGTCTGGATCGTCTCGCTCTTCGGCGTGCTCTTCCTGTGGCAGTTCCCGCACTTCATGGCGATCGCCTGGAAGTATCGCCGCGAGTACGAGCAGGGAGGAATGAAGATGCTGCCGGTCGTCGATCCGACCGGTTACTGGTCGGGGATCGAGGCGGTAGCGACTGCCGCTCTGCTGATCCCGACCGTGCTTGCGCCGGCCTGGGTGCTCGAAGGTTTCGTCCGCTGGGGCTATGCCGCGGTCGTGCTCCTGCCGACGCTCGTCTATCTGCGGGCGGCGGAGCGGTTCCTGGCGTCGCGCAACGACGACACTGCCAAGCGTCTGCTCCGCGTCTCGCTGCTGCATCTGCCGCTGACGATGGCGGCGATGCTGCTGGCGACCCTGTTCTGATCGTCCCCCGTGACCTCAGATCCGCTCCCCCTTTGCTTCTCTCCGCGATTCCCGAAGTCCGAACCATGTCGCACCCGCACGAAACCGGTCACGCCGTCGCGCTGAGCTACGAGCCGGGCCTGCCGATCCCTCGCGGCAAGCTCTGCCTGTGGGTCTTCCTGTCGACCGAGATCATGTTCTTCGCGGGGCTGATCGGCGCCTACATCGTGCTCCGGTTCGGCGTTCCCGAAGGGACTTGGCCGACCCCGACTCAGGTCCATCTCGTCGAGTGGATCGGCGCCGCGAACACCTTCGTGCTGATCTGTTCGAGCGTGACGATCGTGCTCGCGTTCGAGGCGGCCAAGCAGGATCGGGCAGACGTCGCCAAGCGGTGGTTCGTCGCGACGTTGCTGCTCGGATCGGTCTTTCTCGGCGTGAAGGGGTACGAGTACTCGCAGAAGTTCGCGCATGGGATCCATCCGGCGCGTCCACGAAGCGGCATCTACGACAAGCCCGACGTCTACTACGTCTCGGCGGTCGGGCAGTCGATCGCCGCTCAGGTGAGTCGACTGCAGCAGGCGAGCGAACAGGGAATCGCCGGCCCCGAGACGGCGGAGCAGGTGCGCGAACTGCAGGAGGTGCGCGAGCACCTGGTGCAATGGACCTCGTTCTCGGTCGGCCGCGAGACCGATCCGGTCCGTCAGCGGCTCGCCCTCGCCGCCTTCGCCCATGCGGTCTACCCGCTCGGACATGATGCGGTGCTGGAGGAGTTCCTGAAGGACGAGGCCGCTTCGCTCGCCGCTCCGCTCGAAGCGGCTCGGGCATCGAAGAAGGCCGCGGAAGAACGAGCCGCGGCGATCACGGAACGCCTCGCCGCGATCGATGCGGCCGAGCAGGAACGAGCCGCTCGGGAGCAGGCAGGCGAGACGCCGAGCGACGAGGAGACCGCGGCTCGCACCGCCGAAACCGCGGAACGGACCGAGCTGTACGCCGAACAGACGACGCTCGACACCGAACGGAATCGCCTGATCCAGGAGGTCGATCGGCTCGAGGGGCGGACGCGAATGCTGGCCAAGGTGGCCGAACTGGAACACGGCGTTGCCGAGGGGCTGCACCTGGATCTGCCGCTGATGATCCCCAGCGGCAACACGTGGGCCGATACCTACTTTCTGCTGACCGGCTTTCATGCGCTGCACGTCTTCATCGGTCTGTTCGCCTTCGGCCTGATGCTCCCGCTCCGACTCGGTGCGTCGCGAGCGACGATGGTCGAGAACCTCGGGCTCTACTGGCACTTCGTCGACCTGGTCTGGATCTTCCTCTTCCCGCTCCTCTACCTGTTCTGATCGGATGGCCGAACGTCGAACGCGTCCCGCGCGAGGCGATCTCGCTGCTGCCGTGCCCGAAATGACCTCCGGAGTCCTTCCGCGATGACCGATCCGCATTCCGATCATGCTGCCGGCGGCAACCAGACCGGGCTCTTTCTGAAGGTCTTCGGGGCGCTCTGCGTGCTGACCGCGATCTCGTTCGCGGTCGCCAGCTCACCGCTGATGAACGATCGGACCGTCGGGTGGACCCTGATGCTCGGCGTCTCGTGCGCTAAGGCATTCCTGGTCATCTCGTACTTCATGCATCTGCGGTGGGAGCGGGCGTGGAAGTACGCGCTGACGCTGCCGACCGTCGTGATGGCGATCCTGCTCGTCGCGGCTCTCGTCCCCGACATCGCCCGCCGGACGCGGCACTACGCCGAGAGTCGCTGGCGACATGCGAGCGAAGGATCCGTGACGGCCGATTCGGTCGGCGGATCGGCAGCCGGGCATCCCGAGGCCGGACATCCCGAGGCCGGCGATCCCGACGCCGGTGCGGTCGCGCCGTCCGAAGAAGCGGCTGACGAATCGAACGCCGCGCAGGGAACGCCATGAGGCCGAACGGACTGCCGAGGAGGAGCGAGCGATGAGCGGTGACGAAGGCGGGTCGTTCTTTCGCCGACCCGGCGTGCTCGGTTCGACCATCGTGCTCGGCGCAGCGATCGTGCTGACGCTGCTGACCGTGTTGCGCTTTCGCGGTCGCGAGTCGGCGCCGATCGACGAGGCTCATGCTCAGCCGCAACACGAGATCTATCAGGTTCGCTGGGATCGGCTCCCCAAGATCGACGACTTCGAGCTGACCGAACGAGCCGGCACACCGTGGCGGACCGCCGATGTCCAGGGGAAGGTCTGGGTCGTCAGCTTCTTCTTCTCGCGCTGCCCGTCAGTCTGCAAGCGACAGAACGAGGCGATCCGCGGACTGCAGTCGCGGTTGAAGGACCGGGACGTCACCTTCGTCAGCATCACCTGCGATCCCGCCTACGACTCGCCCGCGATCCTCTCCGCCTACGCGAACAAGTACGAGGCGGATCCTGAGCGGTGGAAGTTCCTGACCGGGCCGATCGATCGGATCAAGGAGATCGGCACCGGCAACTTCCATATTTCGGTCGGCCCCGAAACGCACGCGACCAGTCTGATGGTGATCGATCGCTGGGGACGCTATCGGGATCGGATCGATTGGGAACAGACGAAGGAGCTCGATCGTCTGTTCGAGGTCGTCGACACCTGTCTTGCCGAATCGTCTCCGCCGGGCGAGATCGAGGTCGAAACGCGAGTTCCGTACACGGACGGCGGTGATCCTGCCGAACTCGAACACGGGGCGACTCACGCCGAACCGGCGCGCACCGTCATTACGCCTCAGGCGGTCGCCGAACTGATCGGCGATTCGTGGAAATCGAAGGAGTGGACCGATCGCTTCGATCTGGTCGACCGGCACGGCCGGCTGTTCCGCTCCGAGTCGATGGCCGGCAAGGTCTGGGTGACGAGCTTCTTCTTCACTCGCTGCCCGTCGATCTGCAAGCGGATGAACGAACGAGTCGCCTCGCTTCACCAGTCGCTGGCCGGCAAGGGGATCGAGTTCGTCAGCATCACGAGCGACTCGGCGCATGACGTTCCGGTCAAGCTCGATGCCTACGCCCGCGGACTCGGGCTGGCCGACGACGACGACACGTGGAAGTTCCTGGTCGGCGAGCCGCTGCAGACGCGGCGAGTCGCTTCGGAGTTCTTCACCGCCTTTGCCGACGGCGAAGCGCACGACGAACACCTGATCCTGATGGACAAGTGGGGGCGTGTGCGAGGGAAGTATCGCTTCGACGACGATGCCGCGATCGTCGAACTCCGTCTGGCGATCGACCGCCTGTCGGCCGAGACCGAACCGCCCGACCTGACACCTCCGCCGCCGCCGTCACCGGACGACGAAGGGGACGAGTCGCCGGACGGAACCGAGACGGACGGCAGCGACGACGGCGAATCGGGGGCCGGCGAGACGACCGCCGGCGACGACGGACGCGATTCGGCGGACCGGGCGAGCGCGTCCGAGTCGGACGGGAACGGAGCGAACCGATGATCGATCGATTGCCGCATGTCAACGCGTCGCTCAACGGAGTCGCCACGCTGTTGCTGATCGTCGGTCTGCTGACGATCAAGTCGGGACGCGAGTCGCTGCATCGCAATGCGATGCTCTCCGCCTTCGGCGTCTCGGCCCTCTTCCTGGTCAGCTACCTGACCTACCACGCGATGGCGGGCAGCAAGCTCTTTCCTCGCGAGACGTATCCGACGGCCGCGTGGTTCTACTACCCGCTGCTCGCTTCGCACGTCATCTTGGCGATGGGCGTTCCGGTCCTCGCGATCTGGGCGATCCGCCTGGGGCTCAAGGGGGAACGCGCCGCGCATCGGAAGGTGGCGAAGTGGGCCTTTCCGATCTGGCTGTACGTCTCGGTGACCGGGGTGCTCGTCTATCTGATGCTGTACTGGTGGTTTCCGGCGACCGCTGCCTCGGCCGCGACAGGAGCGGGCTCATGAGTCGTCGAACTCCGGCCATCACCGGAATGCAGCGAACTCGCCGATCGGTGTCGCGGAGCGGAATCGCTCTGCTGGTCGCCGTGACGATCGCGATGCTCCTCTTGCCGATCGATCCGGCGGCGGCTTGTCCGACCTGCAAGGACCAGTTGGCGGCGGGCTCGGCGGGGCTGGCGCGAGGCTTCTACTGGAGCATTCTCTTCATGCTCGGAATGCCGGCGTCGATTCTCGGCGCGTGGGCGTTCGCCATCTGGCGCCTCTGCCGACGCCGTCCGAGTCAGGTGGTCGAAGCGATCGCCTGAAGGGAAAGAGCGACTCGATCGGGGTGGCCGCTCGCGGTTCCGTGTCGTGCCCTGAGGTCCCCTCGCAACGCACCGGAGGACCGAAACCGGAGGTCGGTTCCGAAGCGTTCGGACCTTCTTTGCCGGAGGTCCCCCCTCGAGGTTGCGACTCGCTTCGACTCTGTTACCATACCTGTCGTTCGCGGCCGGCCGAGGGTCGGACGCGTCCGAGGTACATGACTCCCCATCCCGCCGAGGTCCCGGAACGTCGGGTTCGCGCGAGACGGAGTTTCGCCTGATCGCACCATCGAGAGGCTCGGTTCGAGTCTCTCCTTCTCGTCAGCGGGTCAACCATGGATCGGATAGCAGGGATCCTCCTTGCGATTCTCGGNNCTCGGCTCGCTCGGCTTCCGTCTCCCCGCGGAGGCGTGCTCGGTCGGTTCGACCGTCGCGCTTCCGGTTGCGATTCCGGGAGCCTCGCGGCTCTCGATTCGCTCCGCCGGGAGCACGTCGTCGAGTGTCGTCGAGCGGATCCTGACGGCGGCCGACTCGCTGTACGGCGTGCATGACCGAACTCGATTTCCGTCGAACGGACCCACCGATTCCTGCCGACTCGGCGCGGCTCGGGGGAGACCATGGACGGCGCGGTTCGGTGCGGGTTGAGACTCGTCCCGACTCCGACCCGAGGAGTCGACGCGAATTCGGACGATCGGACCTCCGTGCGGGCTCCTGAGCCTCAACGGAGAGAGACCGGATGTTCCCTTATCTGATCGGCGGCATCGCCGTCGGAATCCCGCTCGGCGCGCTCGCCTTCTGGGGTTGGCTCGTCCAGACCCGCCGCGATGCCCGGCGCCAGGCGGAAGCGATTCTCGAAGAAGCTCGGCGCAAGGGGGCGGAACAGGAAAAGGAAGCCGAGTTCCGCATCCGCGAAAAGGAACTCGCCGCCAAGGCGAAGCTCGACGCTGACGCCAACCAGCTGAAGGACCGACTGCGCGACCAGGAGCGGGAACTGGACAAGCGCCAGACCGCGCTCGACCAGCAGGCCGACGGCGTCCGCAAGCAGGAGCGGATCGTCGAAGGGAACCAACGTCGCCTGGCCGACAAGCTCGAACGCATCTCGCAGCGCGAGCAGGAGCTCGACAAGATCCTCGAGCAGCAGCGCCAGATGCTCCATCAGGTCAGCGGGCTCGACAAGACCGAGGCGACGAGTCGGCTGATGAAGCTGCTCGAGGACGAACTCGCGTCCGAAGCCGGCACGATGATCCTGAAGCACGAGAAGCGGGTGAAGGAGACGTGCGAGGAGAAGTCGCGCGAGATCGTCCTGACCGCCATGCAGCGTTTCGCCGCGTCGCACACCGCCGAGTCGACGACCAGCACGGTCGACATCCCCAACGACGACATGAAGGGGCGGATCATCGGTCGCGAGGGGCGAAACATCCGCGCATTCGAGAAGGAGACCGGCGTCGACGTGATCATCGACGACACCCCCGGCGTCGTCATCGTCAGCGGATTCGATCCGGTGCGGCGCGAGGTGGCTCGTCAGTCGCTGTCGAAGCTGATCGCCGACGGACGGATCCATCCGGCGCGGATCGAAGAGGTGGTGAAGGAGACGAACGCCGAGCTCGAAAGCTACCTGATCCGCAAGGGACACGAAGCGGCTCAGGAGGTCGACGTCCAGGGGCTGCACGAACGGCTGATCTATCTGCTCGGACGACTGCACCTGCGGACCAGCTACAGCCAGAACGTCCTGCGACACAGCGTCGAGGTGGCGTTCCTGACCGGCATGATGGCCGAGATGATCGGCCTGGACGGCACGCTCGCCCGTCGCTGCGGACTGTTGCACGACTTGGGCAAGGCGGCCGATCACGAGCTCGAGGGAGGTCATCCGAAGATCGGTGCCGACCTGCTGAAGCGTCACGGCGAACGAGCCGAGGTCGTCCACGCCGCACTCGGGCATCACGACGAGATCGTCATCGAACATCCCTACACGATGCTCGTCGCCACCGCCGACGCCTGCAGCGCCTCGCGCCCGGGAGCGCGTCGCGAGTCGCTGGAGCGCTACATCAAGCGGATGGAGGAGCTCGAGTCGATTGCGCGCGAGTTCCACGGCGTGCAGCAGGCGTTCGCGATCCAGGCGGGGCGCGAGATGCGGGTGCTCGTCAGTTCGGAACAGGTCGACGATCGGATCGCCGCCAAGATCTGCCGCGATATCGCTCAGGCATTCGAAGAGCGGCTGACCTATCCGGGCGAGATCAAGGTGACGGTCATCCGCGAGTCGCGCTTCTCGGAGCTGGCTCGCTGAGCGGAATCGAGCGTCGCCGAGCGGAGTCCCCGCTCGGTCCGAACCCCTTCCGGTCATCGTCTCGGGCGCCGCGGTATCGCCGCGGCGCCGGACGATCCGACTCGCTCGGGAGCGAACGATGCGGCTCTTGTTCATCGGCGACATCGTCGGACGGAACGGTCTGGACTTCGTCTGTCGCGTCGTCCCGCGGCTGCGCCAGGCCGAAGCGATCGACCTGGTCGTCGCGAACGCCGAGAACGTCGAGGACGGTTCCGGCATCACCAAGGCGCAGTTCCGCCGACTGCTCGCTTCGGGCATCGACGGCGTGACGCTCGGCGATCACATCTACCGCAAACGCGAGATCGTCGATCTGCTCGCCGGCGATTCGCCCGCCGTGAAGCCGGCGAACTTTCCGCCCGAGGCGGCGGGGCGCGAGCTGATGATCCTGACGACCGCCGACGGCCGGCGCGTCGCCGTCTTCAGTCTGATCGGCCGCGTCTTCATGAAGCCGGTCGACTGTCCGCTCCGAGCGGCCGATCGGGTTCTCGCCTCGCTTCCCGAGGATCTGTCGGCGATCGTCGTCGATCTTCACGCCGAAGCGACGAGCGACAAGCAGCTGATCGGTCGTTATCTGGATGGACGCGTCTCGGCGGTGCTCGGGACTCATACGCATGTCCCGACCGCCGACGAGCAGATCCTGCCCGGCGGAACCGCCTTTCAGTGCGATGTCGGCATGACCGGACCGTACGACGGCATCATCGGCCGGCGCTACGAGCGGATCCTCGAGACGACCTACTCGTTCATGCCGACGACCTTCCTGGTCGCGACTGCCGATCTCCGTCTGTCCGGAGCGATCGTCGACATCGATCCGAGCGACCGTCGCGCAACGGCGATCCGTCGCGTCCTGATCGACGAGAAGCATCCGCTGGCGGCGGAAGCCTGATCGTCGGAGGCTGCAGGCCCGACGACGGCGTTCAGTTCTCGCCGTCCCCCGCCGGAGCATCGTTCTCCAGCGGCTCCGGTACCGGTTCGGCATCCAGCGGCTGGAGGAACCAGTCGATCTCGGTCCGCACGTAGGGATCGGCGACCGGGATCGCTCGTCCGTCGATCGTCGACAGCGCCCACGCGGCTGACCAACCGAGTTCGGTGGCGACTCCTCCCGACGCGATCGACTCGATGTTCGCGACCTGTTCGACCGATCGCATCCGTCCGAGCGAGATGGCACTCATGCGGCGAACCAGATCGGCCTCGGGCGGAATCCCCGCTCCGTCCAGCATCCGCTCCGCCAACCGCTGCGCGATCGCCGGATCGTTCTTCTCTTCGAGCAGCAGCCCGATCGACCAGATCGCCGCCGCTCGCGATTCGATGCCGTAGAGCCCCTTGGGAATCAGCCGCGTCATCATCGACAAGGAGGGCTCGTAGCGAGCCGATCCGAGCAGCTGGAGCAGGTGGCTCATCACCTCGTCCGGATAGGGACGCGGGAGATCCTTCCGGTCGTAACCGTCGAGCTGTCGGCCGCAGTATTCGGCGACCGGCGCGTAGGTCGCCTCGACATCGAGCTTCCCCAGCGCCCAAGCCGCCGAGCAGCTCGATTCGGGACGTGTCTCGTCCAGCAGCGCCAGCAGCCCGGCCGTGTTCTCCTCCAGGTCGAGATTGCCGATACAGACGCACGACTGCTCGATCACGCGCCAGTGTTCGGGGCCCCGCCGATTCGCGGCGATGTCCGCCACGAACGCCGCGATCGCCGGGCGATGTTCGGCGACCGCCGCCAACCGCTCGCACGCCTGGCGAGCATCGTGACGGACCTGAGGATGCAGGTCCGCGAACATCTCGAGCAGCCGCGCGACATCCTCGGTCGACTGTCGCGTCTCGAGCGCGACGATCCCCAGACGACGCAGCTCGCGATCCTTCCGCTCGGTCAGCTCGCGGCCGATCGGAAAGAGAAGCTTCGGATCGAGTTCGCGCAGACGCCCCGCGGCGATCACCCCCGCCGCATCGATCCCCTGACGAGCGATCCGTTCCAACAGGCCGCTCGCCTCGGTCCCGTGCTGCGACACCAGCGTCGCCGCCAGCAGATCGTTGCCGGGGAGTCCGGCCTCGAGCAGCGCGACGGCATGCGGCTCTTCGCCCGCTCGGGAGAGCTGCGCCAAGCCGCGCGCGGCCGTCAGACGATCCCCCAATCCGCGATAACGATCAAGCACGATCTGCCGGAGCGACGGGATCGAGTCTCGGTCCTCGGCCGCGACCAGACCGGCGACCGCCCGACGCAGATCCGGAGTCCGGACGTTCGGCTCGGTCAGGCGTCGGCGCCAGACGGCTTTGGCCGGTTCGCTCTTCCACGAGGCGAGCCCCTGCTCGGTCCAGTCGGCAATCGTCTCGGGAAGGCGATCGAGGTCCCGTTCGAAGGCAGGCATCGCGGCGCGAGCGTCGATCGCGACCAGCGCCCGCGCCGCGGCTCGTCGCACGTCCGCTTCGGGACGCTCGTAACAGGCGAGCAGCGCGTCGGTCGCGGCGCCCAGACCCGGCATGCCGGACTGCTGTGCCCGCACGATCGCGTCGGCAGCTGCGATCTTCATTTCGTTCCGGTCCTGCTCGAGCGCCCGGATCCAGAGCGGGATCGCGTCGATCAGGTGCCCCTTGACCAGACGCTGCCGAACCGGCTTCGGCGACGAGTACATCGGCTGATCGAGCTGCTCGAACGGCCGAGTCATCTCGTCGGCGCCGGCGGACGAGACGATCGGGGCGAGCAGCGCCGCAGAACCGACGATCGCCGGACCGGAGAACATCGAACCGAAGACGATCGAACCGCCGACGACCGTCCTGACGAGGCGACCGAAACGTTCCCCTGTGGCCCGCACCACGGCGAACTCCGACCCGATCGAATGCTTCACGACTGACGCTCCTGACCGACCTGCCGACGAGCCCCTGGCGATGCGGGGCTCATTGTAGACCGGCGACGGCCGAGGGGGACAGACGCTTGGGGGGCGAGCGGAGCCGAAATCGGCGGAGCTCCGGTTCGTTCGGCTCCCTTACTCTTCCAGACGCCCCGCGAGCGTTCGAGTCTGTTGCATCGTCGTGGCGCGCAGTTCCGGGTCGCGGGACTTCTGAGCCGCATCGTTGGCTGCCTCGAACAACGCTTCGGCCTCTTCACGCCGCTTGCGGCCGACCGCTTGCTGAGCCGCCTGGAGGGCGAGCGCCACCGTCAGTCGGCATTCGTCCGGCGACGCCGAGACCTTGGCGGCCTTGGGGAGCAGCCGCGCGAGGGTCGCGATCCGGTCGATCTTGAACCACGCTTCCCACAGCTCAAGTACCTCTTCAAGACGCGGCGAATGCCCCGATGCGGCGGCCAGATCGGCCGCCAGTTCGAACGTCAGAAAGGCGTCGACGGTCGCATCCGATCCGGTCGCCTTGCCGACCAGCTCGATCGACAACGCGCTCTTCTCGTCGGGGGTCCTCGCTTCCTTGGTGCGCGCCTCGTTCGCCGTCTCGAACGTCTCGCGTGCTTCGGCCAGCATTGCTTCGGCCGGCACTTCGGCCGGCGGAAAGCGATCGATCAGATCCTGATAATCGTCCGACAGCCAGGCGAGCAGCGGGCCGACCGCAACTCCCGCCGTCTCGGCCGTCCGCCAAGCGGTCTCGGCTCGCTCGCGCAGCGTCGCGTCGTCGGCCGATTGGATCGCGTAGAAGGCGCCGATCAGTCGCGATACGTCGTCGTCGTCGGCGCGGACCGATTCGAGAATGAACCGCGCGAGCCCCGGCGGCAGGTCGCGGGGAGCACGCTCTTCGCGCGCTCCGCTGACGCGATACACCAGCCGCTCCGGGCTCGCTTCGACCACCACCACCTGCAGTTGAGGCGTGACGTCGAGCACCTCGGACGATTCCAATTGCCCGCAGCTGACGGCGACCTCCTTCCAGAAGCGGTCATAGGTCTGACGGAGAATCTGCAGTCGATCGACCCACTCCGATTCGGCGGTCCCGTCGGCGATCGTCCTCGCCTCGCCGATCAGTCGCTCCGCTTCGTCTTCCTCCCCCGCCGCCGTCGCTCGCATCGCATCGCGAAGCAGATTCGCCAGACGATAACCTTCGGGACGAATCAGCCGGCGCAGCTCCGGTTCGTCTTCCGGATCACCCACTTCCGGATCGTCTTCGGAGGGACTGTCGTCGGTCGGATCGGTCCCGTCGGGATCGTCCGAGTCGTTCTCGTTCGGCATCATCGCATCCGGATCGGTCATCGCCGGATCGTCGTCCGAGACGACGGGAGGATCGGGATCGACGTCGGTGTCGTCGTCCGGTTCCCGATCGGCGTCGTCCGTCGGGTTCGAAGGCGGGGTCGAGGGAGCCGCAGGATCAGCGGCGTTGCCGTTCTCCCCGGCAGGTTCCGACGGGGCTTTCGAGTCGTCGTCGCGCGACAGCGCCGCCATCAGCGGTTCGCGGAGCAGGTAGCCGGTGACCGCCAGCGAGGCGAGGAAGACCAACCCCGCCAGCCCCAGCATCAGCAGACCGCCGCGCCCCTTGCGAACTCGTTCCTGATGGCGCGCCGCGACCGATGGCGCCGCCCCGATCGGCAGTCGTCCTGCCGGTACCGTGCCGCGTCCCTCGACTTCGCCGATCGAACTTCCCGCGATCGGCGCCACAGTCGACGTCGATGCCGAAGCATTCAGCGGCATCGGCGACGACATCGGCGCGGAAGGAGTAACGAGAGAGGGTGCCGGAGCGAGCGGGGCCATCGGATCGAAGGGGGCCATCGGATCGATCGACTCGGCATCCTGCGGAGTGCCGATCGCTTCGGAGGCCGCCGTCGGTCGGTCGTCGGCCGATCGAGTCGCGGATTCCGCACTCGGCGAGGGGGGCGTCGATCGTCGGCCGGTCGCCGATGCGTCGGGAGCGGCCGAAGCCCCCTTCCCTCCTCCGCTCCCCTCGCGACGGCGCCGAAGCTTGTCGAGATAGGCGGCTCGCCGTTCGGGATCGCAGAGCAGATCGCGGGCGGTCGTGATCTCTTCCAGCAGCCGCGTCCAGGCTTCGACCTGATCGCCCGGCCGAATGCTTCGGACTGCCGCCAGTCGCTCGTCGGCCGCGCGTCGAATCGCTGCCGGGTCGGTCTCTCGCGGCGAGATTCCGAGCAGCGCAAAGGCATGCGGACGCCCGGCGGGGAGCCCCAGCCAGTCGCGATATGGATCGAACGTCATGCCACCCCTCGCCGGCTCGTGATGCCGCGTTCCGTCTCTCGGCTACCGCATTCGATTGTAATCGCCTTCCACCGCCGCGCAACGCACGACCGGATGCCCCCTTTCCGCGATCCCGCCAGAGGCTTTCGGTCCGGGGGCGTGTCCCGGTCCCCACCAGACGCCGCAGTCACCCGATTTTCGATCCTGCTCCCTCCGATCGATCGGTCCCCTGCGGTATCCTGACCGAGGTCGAGCGAACGGAGTCCTCGTCGAACCGTCGTCTCGGACGTTTGGCCCGTTCCCGGAGTTCCTCGAAGCGAAGGACTCCGCGAACTTTCGGTCGGCGGCCGAGGGAACTTCTTGGGGACTCCGATCGTCGAACCGACGAATCGTCTCGTCCGCACCGCTCCCTGGTCCGATCGTCCCCCGTCTCGGTCGTTCCGTCGACTCGTCGCGACGACCCAGCGTGACGGTGACCATCGCCCCAAGCTGGCTCGTCCGGACGCGCGAATCCATGGTCCGCTCGCCGAACCGTCCGCCTGACGACGACCTGCACGCACCTTGCGACCGACGATCGCCTATCGAGTCGCTCGGCTGCGCTCTTCTACTACGGAGTCCCGACCCATGCAGCTCCCGACCCTCTCGATCGGAGCGATTCTGCGAGCGGCACTGCTCGCCTGTTGCGGACTGTTCGCGGTCGGATCGGCCGGTGCCGACGACGCGGCGTTGCGAGCCAAGGCGGTCAAGCTGATGAACGACGGCAATCTGCGCGAGGCGTTCGACGCCTATCGGCAGCTGGCTCATGATCCCGACACCGATCCGCGCCAGGTCGGCAACGACCTGCAGCAGGCATTCCTTGCTCAGCAACAACTCGGTGAGACCGCCGGATTCGACGAGCTGGTGGAAGGGGCGATCGAAGCGCACGGCCGAAACTGGCGTCTGCTCGAAGCGGCAGCGACGCTCCATCAGCAGGTCGAACATATCGGGTACCGGATCGGCGGCGAGTATCGTCGCGGCTACGGAGACGGCAGCGGCACGGTCCTCAACTCGTTCGATCGCGATCGGGTTCGAGCCCTGCAGCTGATGAACCAGGCGCTGTCGCGCGTGGTGGACGAGGACGACAAGGCCGAGGTGGCGTCGTTCATGCTCCGCTTCGCCGGTCTGATCCAGCAAGGGGATTTCTACGGCCGCTCGTGGAAGCTCCAGTCGCTGACCGACCTGTCGACGCTGCCGGACTTCGAGGAAGGGTATTCCTGGTACGACGGTTCGACTCGTGGCGCTCCGGTCGACGCCGAGGGCAATCCGGTCGCGCCTCAGCCCTGGCTGCGCACGAGCTATCCCTGGGGCATCGGGCCCTACACGCACGGGCTCTCGGACATTCGGTTCGGTCCCGATGGGATGCTGTATGCGAGCAACGGTTCGCGCACCGATGCGGGGGAGCCGGGCAATGTGCCCAACCTGGGGACGATGGGCGAAACCGATCTCACGGCGACGATGTGGCGCCTCGATCCGAAGGCGTCGGCGCCGAAGATCGAGATCATCGCGCGGGGCATCCGCAATGCGTTCAGCTTCGCCTGGGACGGCGCCGGCAACCTTTTCACGGTGTCCAACGGCCCCGATGCGCACGCGCCGGAGGAGATGGACCACATCGTGCCGCCCGCGCCGGGCGGAGCGCCGCGGCATCACGGTTTTCCGTACCAGTTCGGCGACGCGCCGGCGGAGAGGAAATGGTATCCCCACACGCCACCGGCGCCGCCCGGGGTGAGGTTTGTCCTGCCGGTCGTGAACCTCGGGCCCGCCGGCATCATGTCCGGCCAGCCGACCAGCACCTTCAACGCGCACAGTTCGCCGACCGGGCTCACCTGGCTGGGTGGCGACTGGCCCGAATCGGTGCGGAACAGTTTCCTCGTGGGCCGGCTGGGCAGCTTTCTGCGCGGGCCGGACGCGGATGAAGAACATGGTTTCGACGTCCTGCAGATGCGGATGGAGCGGCGGGCGGATGGTNNGGCCCATCGACATCCATGTGGCCGGTCCCGGCCGCCTCTATGTGATGGAGTACACCCGCCCCAGTACGCTCAAGGGCGGTGCAGGCTGGCTGCCGGGGCGGATCCTGGAGCTCACGGTGACGGGCAGGTAATCCGACGCTCGTGCTCGAACCAGCAGCCTGGAGCCGGGCTGCTTCACCTTCAGGCCTGTTAGACTGGACTCCGGTGGTTCGAGCCCGAAAGCATGAACCG
>DMPQ01000451.1 GCA_003455945.1 Planctomycetaceae bacterium | reverse complement strand
GGCGACAGGTTCGCGCGTCGGGGTGATTCGTCTCGGTCAGGCCGCGATCACTCCGACGCTTCGAGCACGCCGATCCGGACGGCGGTGTCGGGGCCGATGCCGTTGAGCGACGCGTTCGAGTCGGTGATGCGAGTCCGGACGACGCCGGTCGCCGTCGAGACGACTTCGAGCGGCAGTTCGTTGCCGTTCAGGAAGAGGACCATCTTCAGGCCGGTCGGGAAGCGGAACGGGCGATCGAACTCGAGTTCCATCAGCCGATCTGCGGCATCGACCGCCGAGACCTTGGCGGCGACCAGTTGCGAATCGGAAAACTCCTGTCGGTAGCTGATCGACCGAGTCGCTCCGTTGCGGCGGATCGAGCCCATCGGGACCGGAACTCCGATCCCGTCGGTCGTCCCGGCTCCCTCGACGGGAACGACCGGGTCATTCCCTTCGACCGGCGGCGTGACCGGGGTCTNNACCGGGGTCTCGGGAAGCGGCGGGCAGGCGGCGAGGGCGCGAGCCGCGGCGGCGCGGATCTGAGCCGACGGCTCGAAGAAGCAGCCGTCCTTTTCCTCGGTCGCCATCTTCTTCAGCTGTTCCTGGATCTCCTTGCCGCAGCAGCAGCCTCCGTTGGCGCACGAGCAGTTCGCACACGGATTGCACGCGGCGGTTCGGATCGCTTCGCAGGCGACCATCCGCACCTCGGGCGTGCAGTCCTGCAGTGCCGCGAGCAACGCCTTCTGCACCTCGCCGTCCTTGTCGTAGCAGCCGCAGCCGATCGACGCGAGGTAGCGGAGCGCCTTGATCTTCTGCTCCGCCAGATCCTCCTCGGTCTTGATCTTGGCGGCGAGCTTGATCGCCGGGTTCTCGGCCTGCAGCAACTCGGGATCGGCCAGTCGCTTGAGCGGCAACTTCCGTTCGCGATCCGGATTCAGGCCGTCGCGATTGGCGAAGTGGTCTCGGGCGCCCAGCGACGCCTGCGGGATGCCGAGCTTCTGCCAAAGCGTCGGCACCGGCACCTTCGGCAGCGTGCAACCAGGACCGGCGGCGACGACGGTCGCCAGCAGACAGGTCGAGAGAAGGCTGAATCTGCTCGTCATCGATCCGTTCCTTGAGGTTGGCCGACTGTCGGTGGGCCGAGCTGCCGTTGGCGGAGGTCGATCGTTCGGAAGTCGCGGTCGTGCTTCGTCGTTCTCGAACCGGTCGCGGCGATTACGGAATGACGAAGACCACACCGGAGGTCGCCAGTCCCTGATAGAGCGCCCCGCGGGTGCTCCAGCCGAGACGCTCGCGGCGATCCGGAACGCAGGAACCGTGTCGATAGTGACCGAGCACGTATTGCGGTTCGTTGGGCTGCTTCGATCCCATCTTGTAAGGCAGGATCGGCAGCGTGCCGAAGAAGTGGGCTCCCGAAACGACCGGCTGGATCAGGCGATACTGATGGCCGTAACGTTCGAGATTCGTCTCTTCGAAGTAGAGCGGGCGGTGGAAGAAGTTCGGCGCATCCCAGCCGTAGGCGCTGCCGGTCCAGGCGACCCCTTCGCGATCGCGGATCTCGGACGCCGGAATCGTCTCGATCGCCTGCGGCAGACTCTGTCGGAAGTCCTCGTGAACACGTCCCTCGACGCCGGACATCACGTCCAGTCGACCGAAGACCGCCTCGCTCGGAGGCGAGCCGACGAATCGCTCGAACTCGTCCTGAGCCTCGAGCATCCCGGCTCCCCCCGCCTCGATCTCCTGTTGCCGGCGGACCGCAGCGAAAGCCACGTCGCGCGGCTGCCGATCGCTCAGACGAGACCAACCGGACGAATCGTCCGCGGCGCGTGACGGAGTCGAGCGAGTCGGTTCGACCCGAGCTTCGGTTTCGGGAAGAAACCGCGACGGATCGGCCGGGGTGTATTCGGGGAGATAGCGTTCGAACGATGTCGGAACGCCCCACGACGAGAGCGGCATCGAGATCGGCTCCGATCGGTCGCGCCGCGCATCCATTCGGTAGTCGAGCGCGTAACGGACCGGTCCCTCCGACTCGACCGTCGACACCGGCCGCAGCGTCTCGTGCGATTCCGCGATCGGCAGCCGCTCGATCCGCAGCGACTCATCCGATTCGGGAGCATCGACCTGCGGGAGCGCCACGATCTCGGGCGCCGAGACCGTGCTCGCGTCGATCGAGTTCGAGGGCATGTCGACCGGCGGAAGCGGCTCGATTCGGCGACTCGATTCGGCCACGCGGACCGGAGCGGCCGGAAGATCGTCGGTGCGTCGAGTCCCCTCGTCCGCAGCTCGCGCGGCGATCGGCGGGACCGGAAGAATCGTCGGCCGGCTCGAATCGGCGCCGCGTGAGGCGATGACCGGCGGGAGCGGAGCGACGATCGGTGCTGCCGGAGCACCGACCGACGGGCCGGGCGACTCGGCGACACGACTCGGCGCGGTCGCGATCGGATTCGGACGCATCGGGCGAACCGCGGGGGCTTCGACGATCGACGACGAAGAACGCGGCTCGGGACGGCGAGGCGGGAGCGGCGGAGCCAAGGTGACCGGCGGCGCCGTGGAGACCGAGTCGGTCGGACGCGACATCGAGCGGTCGGCGGCGGGGCGAGACGCGATCGACGCTTGATCGGGGCGAGCGACGGCGGAGGGATTCGTGTTGCGAGGAGCGGCGGCGGACGGCGAGGCGGAAGGACTCGACGAGATCGATCGGAAGTTTTCCGGGCGAGGCCCGGTACGCGGCGCGTCACTTCCGGACCTCGGACTGCCGGAGGTCGGCCCGGGCGTCGCCGCTGCCGGCGGGGCGGTCGCCGGGCGATCCGACACGCTGCGGAACGTTCCGCCCCCTTGCGGCACCGACGTCCCGTCGGCACCGACCGTGACCGGGAACGCCAGCAGCAGAAGACCGGTCGAACCGATCCTCCGCATCATCGCTCGCCAGGAACATCTCATGAGCTTGCGTTCCGTCGCTGGGGGAGCCCGGTCGTCCGAGTCCTGACGCCCATCCCGCCGGATCCGGTGGTAGGGGTTCCGTCGGTCAGTTCTTCGACCTCCGCTCCCCTGGAAGAACAGATCGCCGGAGCGGCGCGGCAAGGTTTGCCCAGACTGTCGGGTCGACCGGTTTGACCGATGCGATCGGGCGGACGAAGACCAATCGTTTTCGTCGTCGCGATCGCTTTCGACCGACTTTCCGGACCGGTAGACTGTCCGACTCACCCTTCTCGCTCGGGATTCCCCTGGCCGTGACCGTTCGGAGGCGTCGGCGTGTCGAATTCGCGAAACGACCGATCCGCCGATCGCCCCTTCGCGTCAGCGCCGACGACGCAGCGGATCGACGATCCGACTCGCGAACCTTCGAAGTCGGTCCCCTCGGACGCGTCCGCCGCTGACGATCTGCTGGTCGACGCGGTACGGCGGACGCTCCTGGCCGGCTCGGCCGATCGACTCGGCTCATCGATCGGCGAACTCGCGTTCCGATTCCCCGACGCGCTCGAACCCGACTTGCCGATCATCGAGCAGATGGTTCGGAGCGTGCTCGCGTCACGATTGCCGACTCGCCTGCTCCTTTCCGAAACGGTCCGCTGGATCGCCGAAGAGCTCCTTGCCGATCCGTCGGCTTCCGAACGTATCGCGCGACTCTGGAGGCAGGCTCGTGAGCGTGATGCCCAATCCTGAGACGGCGGAGTCCGACGCGCGCATCGCTTCGGCCCAATCGGTGCTCCATTCGATCGCGCGCAAGATCCATCGCGCGGTCGGCCCCGACCTTTCGTACGACGATCTGCTCGCCTACGGCCAGGTCGGTCTCGCCCAATCGGCCCGCTCGTTCGATCCTTCGCGAGGGGCCTCGTTCACGACCTACGCCTACCTGCGGATCCGCGGAGCGATCTACGAAGGGATCTCGCAGATGCGCTCCGGGGAGCGGCTGCGCAATCCGAACCTGATCGCTTCGCGCACCGCAGCGGAAGTGCTCGCCGACGACGGCGATTCGAGCGACAGCTCGTCGAGCGATGCCGAATGGTTGGTCCGCAAGACCGAGTCGCTGGCGGTCGTCCACTTGCTCGGTCAATCGGCATCCGGAGAAGCGGGGATCGAGGATCGCCAGCAGCACGCCCCCGATGCGCTCGCGGAGCGGAACGAGGCGATTCGCGAAGTCCGCCGCGCGATCGAACGGCTCCCGGCGCTCGAGCAGGATGCGATCCGGAAGATCTACTGGGAAGGGTGGACGCTGACGCAGTTCGCGGCGCGCCACGGCAAGAACAAGTCGTGGGCGACGCGACTTCACCAGAAGATCGTCGACCTGCTCGGCGAATCGCTCGCCGATCTCAGATAGGCGGGCGAGCGGTCGAACGAGGACCGTTCCGAGTTCGATCCGTTCGAGCGAACGATTCGGACGAACGATTCGGACGAACGAGGCACCTGCAACGGACATCGCGGGCTTCACCGCGAGTTTCACCGCACATCATGACGGACGGCCGCTCGAATCGACTCGAGCGAGATCACGGAAGAGGATGCCCATGGGGTCGAAGAACTGGCGAGGCGAATCCGGGGGAAACGATCGGAACCCGCGCCGTCCGAAACCGCTTGCCGGTGCGAGTCTCAAGTCGGTCGAGAATCGCGGCACGTCGCGCCGTCGCGAGCGGCGGCAGGTCGAGTTGGCGGTCAAGGGGATCGTCTCGCTGCTGCTGCTGGCGGCGATCGTCGGCCTCTTCATTCTCCTGGCCTGGTGGCTCCGTCCGCCGCGACAGACCGATCTCGCTCTGCTCTCGCTTCGTCCTGCCCCGACCGATGCGGTTTCGGCCGCGATCGTCGGCGATTGGGTCCCCGGTCTCGAATCGGCCGACCGAACCGGCTCGGCGCGCCGCAAGCATGTCGATCTCGACGTGCATCGTTGGCGATGGGACGAATCGGATCGGATCGTGACCGAAGAGCGTCCGTTCGAGCCGTCGGGTCCGCGACGGAACGTCGTCGTGATGCTCGTCCAGGCGGTCGGACTGGTGACGGTGGATGATCGAGGCGAACGGCAACCGCAGCTGCTCGTTTCGATCGGAGACGACGGAGCTCCGAGAACGGTCGACGTCGCGCGATTCGCCGAAGAGCTGACTCGGATCGCCCCTCGCGGCGACGGGGTGTCGAAGCTGCTGCTGCTCGATCTCGCGTCACCCGATCTGCTCGCTTGGGGCGGTTCGGACGATGCTCGATTCAGCGGACTGCTCGAACGGATTCTCGCCGACAAGAAGTTGCTCGCCGACGATTGGTACGTGTTGGCGTCGCGAGGGGACGGGGAACGGAACTGGGCCTTGCCGGAGCACGGCGGTCGCTCGCTCTTCGCCCATGTGATCGACCGCGGGCTCGACGGAGCGGCCGAGACCGACGATCCGAAGAGTCCCGGCGTCGTGACGGCGAAGGAACTCGGGGATTACGTCATCGCGGCGACCGAGCGCGCCGCGGCTCGCATCGGCGCCGCTCAACATCCGCGATGGATACAAGGTGGAGCCGCGTCGGCGCTGAACGACGTGCAGGTCGTCTTCGCGGGACCGGCCCCGCGCGGAGCACCGCCGCTCGAAGTCGACGGTTGGGAGGAACGGGTCGCCGAACGCTTGGCCGAAGTCGACCGGCTCCGCGCTCGCTTGGCGACGCTCGGATCGGCGCAGAGCCGTCTCTTTCGCGCCGCTCCGGAACGCGTTCTCCGTTTCGAAGGGCTTGCCTCGCGACTGCTGCTCGGCGCCTTCGAAGCGACGATCGATCAGGGGAGTGACGATCCGACGACGCTGATCCGCGGCGAAGCGACTCGACTGGCGACCGAACTCGAACGACTGGCCGATCCTCGCATGTCGGGAGCGGACGTCGACGAAGCCCCTCGCCCCAATCTGGTCGCCGCGACGGAGCAGAGTTCGTTCGCGGTCTACGACGCGTTCGTCGCCTCGGGAGATTTCGACAAGGCTTGGGGAGCCGAGACCGCTGCGGCTCCGGCGACCACCGATCCGGCGTCGCCGACCGACGGTGCGGCCCCCACCGCCGAAACGCCGCCGAACGGAACCGCGGCAGCGCCGCCGACGCAAGAGGGAACGACGACGACTCCGACCGAAGGAGAGTCGCCGATGCCGGCGGCCCCTCCCGCTTGGCCGGAAGGATTCCGCGAACGCCGCGCCGTCCGTAGCGCGGTCTTCTGGCGCCGGTTGTTGGCCGAGGCGAGCGGCGGGAATGCGACCGCCGAAGGCCCGGCGAACGGCGAACCGACGTCGGTCGTCCCCCCCTCGCGTCTCGCCGCGTTCCTCGATCGGATCGACGGGCTCGACCGACGGTTCGGGCGCGATGATCGCGAAACGGGGGGCGTCGAGGGGGCCGAACTGCAGTGGGCGCGCATCGTCGCGGCGCATCTGACGCTGCTCGGTGCCGAAGACGAACCGTCGATCGCTTCGGCGATCGGAGGGTCGTTCGAGGTGCGTGACCGAAGCGAGCGCGCCGCGTCGGGACGTCGGACCCGACCGATTCCGCTGACGGCCGATGAAGCGACTCGTTGCCGTGAGCGCCGGGTCATCGACGTGCAGCTGCTGAGTGACGCGTGGGATCGGATCGAAACGGCTCGTCGCATCGCCGACGATGCGCTCCTGTCGGGCGAATGGACGGCGGCCGAGCGAGGTTACGCCGACCTGATGAAGGAGCTCGATCGGGTCGAAGGGTTGCGCGAAAGTCTGGTCGATGCCTGGCGTGCGGTCGACGACGGGCGCTGGCGGGCGATCCGTTATCGGCGACTGGTGAGCGATCTGCGCAGCTTCTGCGTCACGGCGGACGAACTTGCCCTGGCGTCCGATCTCGAGTCGGGCGCCGCCGACCTGGAACAGCGAACGGCGACGCTGCGACGGCGAACGGAAACGCCTGTCCCAGCGGAAGGGACAGCCGAGGGGATCGTGCAGGAGACCGAGCTGGTTCGTCGNNCCGCGATCGACGATCTCGATCGACGATTCAAGCGCGCCTGCGGCGGTCTGGCATCGTCGCCGGTCGTTCGGCAACTGGTTCTCGGGCGGTCGTCGCTCTTTGCGGTCGACTCGGCCGAAGGGATGCTCCGCCCGACGCGCCGAACCGACGATCCGCTGACCGCGGCGCCCCGTGACGCCGATGCGGCGAGTGGCGACGCCGGCGAAGGGGCGAGCGCGGCCGATTGGCTCGGCCAACGAGCCGCGGCCCGTCGACAGTTGTCGGTCGCCGAAGCGGAATCCCCCGGCGACANNTCTGACCGGCCCGGATCGTGCGGCGGCGCTCTGCTGGTTCGCGCTGCCGGATGAGGATCGCCGTCTGGCCCGACTCGAACAGTCGGCCGCGGCGGCCAAGGGGGTGTGGGGGAGTGCTCGCGCCCTGGCCGATGCTTGGGGAGATCCGAGCCGTTCGGTCGTCGACGATGCCGACCCGTACCTCGCCAAGGCGGCTCGCGTCTGGGCGCTCGGCGCGGTCGAGCAGCTTCGTCCCGAGGAGGCAGGGCGGATCGCCGACCAGGCGAAACGACTGGTCGAGACGCTTCAGGGGGCGATGTTGCGGGCCGGCGCTGCCGACGGCGACTCGATCGGCGAGCCGATCATTCGTCTGGCGCCGGGGGCCGAGCAGGTTCGGGTCGCCGCGCGTTGGAGCGGCTCCGACGCGCTGTCGGAACTGCTCGGCGGAGCGGCGGCGGCGTATCGCTCCGCCACGATCGACGACGTCGATCGCTGGACGCCGATGCCGCTCGATCCGTCGCTCCCTTCGCCCTCGGACGAACTCCGTTGGGAGTTCGCGAGCGACGTGCCGAAGCAGCCGGGGGTGCGGCGCGATCGCATCGATCTGCTGGTCCGAGGCCACCGCTGGAGCTCGTTCCACCAGCTGGTCGTTCCGGCGCCGCCCGAGGCACCGATCGAGTGGACGGTGGCGGCCGAACGCCCGGTCCTGCCGTCGCCGCCGCTCGTTCAGGTTCGCGGCGGCACCAAGCTGGGAGTCGATCTGGTGATCGTGATCGACTGTTCCGGCAGCATGACGCAAGCGGGGCTGATGGAGCCTGCGAAAGACGGGGTCGGGCGTCTGCTGCGGGCGCTCGGTGAACTGGAGGGAGTCCGCATCGCGGTGATCGCGTACGGCAGTCGCCATCGATTGGGCAATCGGCCGGGAGCCGGCGCGGCGGATCGGACCTACTTCGTCGACGAGCGCGGTGGAGATCCGGCAGCGGCCGAGACGGGCCCTCTCGCGACGCTGTTCCGACGCATCAATCGGGACATCGTTCAGGTCGTTCCCGATCAGCCGGGGGTTCTCGCGCCGCTCGACGGATTGTTGCTGGCCGATGCCGAAGAAGGGATCGCAGGTCTCGGTGGTTGGGGCATTACGCCGCTGTATTCGTCGATCGAGCAGGCGGTCGGCATGTTCGATCAGGCGAACCCGCGGACGATCCGTCGCGTCGTCGTGATCACCGACGGGATCAATCAGGTCTATCCCGAAGATCCCGAAGCGATCGCGGCGGGGAAGGTCGACTTCCTGCCGACCGGCGGAGCCGATGCGGCGCGCGAAGCGCTCGGACGTCGGACCGATGTCCGATTGGACGTTCTCTTTCTGACCGGCAGCGAGGATGGGGGCGGCAACCGAAGCGCAACGACTCGGATCCGAGACGATCTGCAGCTCGCCGAGGATCAGGTCCGTTCGGTCGGAGTCGATTCGCTGACCGACGAGCTGCTCGAGATCACCCGCAGTTCGTTTCGAGTCGTCGACGAAGCGGGGCGCGAGGTGCTCGGCGAGACGCGTCTGGATCTGCCGCCGGTTCCGCTTGCCGGCGACTTTCGTCCGGGGCGTTATCGAGTCGAAGTCCGACTGGCGGGAAGGATCGATCGACTCGACAAGAGCGTCGATCTGGTCGGCCCCGAAATCGTCGTGATCGATTCGACCGAGTCAGGGTTGGCGTTCGCGAAGTTCGGCGATCCGGGGATCGGCTTCGGCGACTCGCACGAGAAGCTGGCGGTGGCCGAAGGGACGCCGAATGTCTGGCGCCGCAAGGTCGATTCGATCCGACAGGGGATCGAGTTCGGATTCGAACGCCCCGATCGCGCCGTGCGGACCGACTCGCCGGCGTGGCTGATGGCCGAGACGAGGATCGACGGCGAACTCCGTCTGCCGCTGATCGAGAACGACCTCCGTCAGTCACCGTTCCCGCGGATCGGCATGCCGGTCTTCGGCGATTGGCATGACGCGAAACAGGCCACGGGGCGACTCTGGGTCGCCTGGGGCTCTCCTCCGACCACCGAGCGTCTGGGGCCGATCCGTTTTGCCTCGCCCGGGGCGGACGATCCGCTGAAGGTCGAGGCGGGGAGCGAGCGGGTGACGGTCCGCTTGCCGCTCGAAAACGATCCGCGTCTGCAGGTCGAGATCGAGGGGATCGATTATCGGGAGTTCGGTCTCCGATCGATCGTCACCTGTCCGGCGGCGATCTCGGTCGAGCGGATCTATCGTCCCGAACGGAACTCGGCGATCGTCCTCTTCACCCTCCGGCCGGCCGACGTTCGCGCCGACCGGGTCTTCGTCGAGTTCCTGGATCGAGCCGAACTCGGAGAGTCGGTTCAGGAACTAAGTTGGGGGGCCGACGGCATTCCGATCCGGTGAACGGAGCGGCTGCGCGCTCGACAGGTCGTTCGACGATCGGTGACGCGCAGGCGAAACGATGCGGCGACGCCGACTCGGGAGTCGTCGGCTTGCGGTTCGAGCGATCGCCGACAGGCGTCGGATCGATGATGCCGGGCGAATCGAACGAACGAGATGAACCGATCGAGCGGCATGACTCGAATGATCGGACGCTCGAATCCTCGGCGCTCGAGTCAGGTTCGACCGAGCCCGGCTCGAGCGGCCAGCGCGATCGGCCGTCCGAAAGGGAAGTCGGAACGATCCTTGCGCCAGCCGGAACGGACCGACGGAACAGCGGAGCAGAAAGATGGCGACGTGCGGCGTCTGCGGCGTAAGAGTCAGCGGCGAGAGCGAAGACGGTCTCTGCCCGCGATGTCGTCGCGCCGGTCTCGACGGGAGCGGCGCGGGGCGAGCGGGAACCGGAACGCGCGTCGCGGGTTTCGAGCGGCCGGTCGCGCCTCCCGCGAGCGTCGAGGAGGAGCCGTTCGATCGGCGCGATCTGCGTCGCACGATCATGGCGCGCGCTCGGGCTCGCCGTTCGCTCGAGACGCAGAAGCCCGGTTTCGACGGCGATACTTCGACTCCTTCCCCGCTCGGAACGGCTCCGCTCGCACTTCCCCCTGCCGGTCCGGATCTTGCGGACACCGCTCCGTTCGTGCCGCGCGATGCTTCCGGGACCGGGACGGCGCCGCTCGGGCTCGTCACGGCAGCCGACAAGACACCCGATGCGCCTCGAGCGGTCGATCCGCTCGGCACCGCGCCGTTGGGGCTGACGCCGGACGGACGAGCGCGTGACGGAGGATCACCGAACGTCGGACGCCCCGCTCCGAGTCCTTTCGATACCGCGCCGCTGGGCAACGGGCATGGTCCGGCCGCTTCGCCGGTCGGCTCGGCAGGCGATGCCAAAGGGACTCGCCGTCTGGGAGGAATGAACGACGGCCCGATCGTCGGCACGAATGGGGGCTCGGGAGTCGGGCCGGCGAGAACGAGCGAGTCGCCGAACGATAGCGATCTGCCGACGCGGCTGATCGTGCCGTTGCACGATCCGCGGTCCGATGAAGCGGACTTCGTGCTGCAGCGGAAGCTCGGCGAAGGGGCGATGGGAATCGTCTGGGAGGCGCTCGAGCGGCTGACCGGTCGCCGCGTCGCGCTCAAGCGGATCAAGCCGGAGTTCGCGGCGGAACTTCAGTCGCAGTTCTTCTACGAGGCGCGGATCACGGCGACCCTCGAACATCCGAACATCGCGCCGATCTATGACCTCGGCTTCGATCAGGATCGGGTGCCGTTCTATGCCCAGAAGAAGATCGTCGGCCGTACCTGGACCGAACTGCTCGACGACCTGTTCGATCAGCCGGAACCGAGGCGACTGATCGAGCCGCACCTGGACCATTTCGAGCGGGTTCTCGATGCGATCGGCTTGGCTCACGATCGCGGCGTGCTGCATCGGGACATCAAGCCCGACAACGTCATGATCGGTGAGTTCGGCGAGATCTACGTGACCGACTGGGGACTCGCGATCCGCCCTCGCGATCTCCCCGGCGTCGGCGACCCGCGACTCTCGGCCGGCAGCCCCGCGTACATGTCTCCGGAAGTCGCCGGCGGCTCCGAGGCGCGGGTCGGCTTTCCGAGCGACGTCTATCTGCTCGGAGCGCTCCTCTTCGAGTTGGCGACCGGTCGCGCGCCGCATGAGCCGGTGGCCGACGATCTGTCGCCCGAGCAGGCGATGCGCGAGGCGTTTCGACTGGCGCGCGAGAATCGCTTCGGCATCGAGATCGATCCGACCGACGAGCTTCAGGCGATCGCCGTCCGAGTCATGGCGACTCGCCCCGAACAGCGGCCGTCGATCGGCGAGATCCGCGAGGATCTCAAGGAGTATCGCGGTCGGGTCCAGAGTCGACGATTGTCGGACACCGCGGCGGCGGAGTTCGAGCGGGCGATCGAGACGGGAGATCTCGGTCGATTCCAGAAGTCGTTCTACGGCTTCGAGACGGCACTCGACCTGTGGAGCGAGAATCCCGATGCCATCGTCGGACTCCGGCGCACTCGACTCGAGTGGGCGCGGACGCTCGCGGCCAAGCACAACTACAACCAGGCGCTGGCGGTACTCGACACCCAGGTGCCCGAGCAGCGCCAGCTGGCGACGCTCTATGCCCGTCGCGCATCGAGACAGCGGTTCCAACGTCTGACGATCGTCGGCCTCTGGGCGGTCCTGGTGCTCGGTTCGATCGGCGCGATCGGCGCCGGAGCGATGGCGCTGCAGCAGATCGCTTCGGCCAAGAACGAACTGGCGGGGATCGAGAAACAGGCCGTCGTGTCGCAGGAAAAGGCAGAAACCGAAACGCGGAAGGCCGAAGAAGCGACGAGATTGGCGAGCGAGAAACAGGCGCTGGCCGCTGCCGAGACCGAACGGGCGCGGATCGCTACCGAAGCGGCGACCGAAGCGACGACCGCGCTCGAGAAGGCTCGAGACGAGATCCGGACGGTCAACGCGGACCTGAACGCCAAACAGGCCGAACTGACTCGCAAGGAGACCGAACTCCAGGCGAAGCAGACCGAACTCGAAGAGAAGAACGAGAAACTGGCCCAGGCGACTCGCGACGTTCAGGCCGCGCAGGCGCAACAGGAAGCGGCCGATCGAGCGGCGACCGCAGCGCGGCAGGCCGAACGACTGGCCCGTTCGGCTCAGCGGCCGCTGATGCGCGAACTGGCGACCGAAGGCTATCGCGGACTGATCGAGGCGGCGCTGACCGACGCGTCGATCGACGCGGTCGAATCGGCGATGGAAATGCTCGGCCGAGCCGAAGCGCAGCTGAACTCGCTCGATCCGGTCTATCGGGACGACGACTCCGCCGGCGGGATCGACGCCCTCTCGCCGCATTGGGAGAGTCGCTACCTGAGTCGACGACTGTGGCCCGGCGCGACGATCGACTTGTCCGGACCGATCGTCTCGACGGCGCTCGGTGACGACGGAACGATGCTGGTCGCCGGCGACCGACGACTGACCGTCTGGCGCCCGAACGGTGATTCGTTCCAGGCGATCGCGGAGGTCGAGGTGCCGGGTGGTGGGGAGATCGGACCGATGCTGATCGCTCCCGATTCGCGAGTCGCCTGGATCGGAACCGCCGGCGGGAACGGAACCGCGCCGGGGCTCTTCCGACTCTCGCTCGAAGACCCGCGCAGCGGCCTCGTGCGCGAGACCGGTTGGTCGGCCGACGCCGATGGTCTGGTCCATCGCTCGGTCCGCTCGATCGACATCGCCGGATCGCTGTTGTGCGTCGCAGGAAGCGGGCGCAGAAACGGCCCGGGAGTCTGTCTGTTTCCGATCGGCTCCGACGGAAAGCTCGGACCTCCGCTCCCCTTGCTGCGCGAGATGTCGACCGAGACGGAAGCGTTTGCGCTCTTCAATCTGGCGCGGCTCTCGCCGGACGGTCGCCGGGCGATCGCTCTCGGAACGACGAAGCCGAATCCGGACGGCAAGACGTGGGTCTATCTGATCGACGTCGATCAGGCGTCGGGAGCGTATCGCGCGGTTCGGAGCGAACTGTCCGGGCTGGACGAACTTCGACGCCCCGTCGACCTGACCGCTCGCCGCATCGACGCCGACGGTTACGAACTGATGTTCGTCGCCAAGCATGCGGTCGGCGAAAGCGAGACGCTGAAGGTGCATCGGATCGCGAACGGTCTCCCTCCGCTCGAGATCGGCACGCTCGCCGGTGCTCGGCGAATCGTCTACGACCGACAAGGTGCGCGACAGTTGCGAATCCAGGATCGCCGGCTGGAACTCGCCTACGCGACCGACGAGGCCGATCGCGAAGAAGCCGACTCGGCGATGACCGTTCGCTTCGGTCGCTCGATCGATCTGGCGGAGTTGTCGGGAGGCGATGCGGATCGCCTGGCGGCGGCCGTGTCGATCGGCGGTCGTATCGGCGATCCCGAGAGCGAGCGGATCGTCTATCCCGAGGTGACGGAGTCGGGGAGCTGGCGATTGATCGTCCGTCGACCGGGGAGCGGCGAACGATCGCTGCTGGCCGATCTCGGATCGCCGGTCGAAAGCGAAGTCCCGGTGGTGGTCGCGGCCCGTGACGTCCCCGGTAGCTCCGGCGTCGTCGCGCTCGGCGATACGAGCGGGCGCCTTCGATTCGCTCGCGATGGGCGACCTCAGGAGGTCGCGGATTGGCCGAGCGATCCGGATGACGACTTCCGAACGCTCGCGGTGGGCGACCGACTGGTGAGCGTATCGATCGGAGGTGATGTCCGCATCCTGGATGCGGTTCGGTCCGAGTTCGTCTGGCGACGTTGGAAACCGATCGGCGACGACGGCGTCCGGCGCGAAGACGCGGCGCTGTCGCCGGACGGCTCGATCCTCTGCGTGCTCGGCAGCGATCGGCGGATCTATCGACTCCGACTCGACGGTTCCGAGACGATCGGCCGGGCGATCACCGAGCCGCAGGAGACCGACGGTCAGGTTCCGCCGCGAATTGTCTTCGATCCGACCGGCCGGCAGCTGGTCGGCATCTCGGAAGGCGCACGGTTCTTCTCGGTCGACGTCGCGGATGGCCGAGCGACTCGAGTTCAGCTGCCGATCCTGCAGGGGGACGGCATCGTTCCGTTGTCGGCGGTCGGTCGATGCCGCGACGGCGTGCTCGCGATCCGATTGCGCGAAGGGAGCACCGGCAACTCGCTGCAGGGAGTCTGGTGGAACACGGCGGATCCCTCGCGTTCGGCCAAGCTGCTGATCGATCTTCCCCTTCCGGTCGCGACGGTGCGGGTCGGTTGTGCGATCGCCGATGACTCCCTCGGAACGTTCGTCTGCTACGTCGAAGAGGCGGACAAGGGGTTGTCGATCGGGCTCTTCCGGTTGCCTGCGACGCCGGCGACCGATCGTCAGGAGTCGCTCGTGCCGCTGAAGATGTGGCGCGCACCGCGAGCTGATCTCGGTGCGATCGGACTCTCCGGGTCGGGTACCGAACTGGTCGGCGTGGACGGCGAAGGGGTGCGGCGCTGGTCGGTCGACTCCCCTCAACTCGGCGATGCGATTCCGTCGTCGATCGATCGGATCGGACTCGATCCGACTCGCCCGGCGATGATCCTCGGCGACCGGATCGTGCTTCAGTCGCCGAAGCGTCTGGCGATCGTTCGTATCGACGGCTCGAACGCGATCGTCGAGGCGGACGAGCGATTCGGGACGCCGCTCCGAAAGATCCGCTTCGCGCGAACCGGTGACGGATCGCTGCGCGGCGTGATGCTCGACGAGGCGGGGCGAATGACGATCGCGGAATGGATGACCGACGGCGATTCATGGCGGACGATCGGGGGCCGAGTCGTTCCGGAGTCGCAAAGTGACTTCTTGCTGGAAGGTTCGTCCGGAGCGATCACGTCGATTTCGTCCGACGGCACGCGAGGGAGAGCGTTCGATCCGCTCCGTGTTCGCGAAGGGACCGAAACGGCGATCGATCGACTCTCGTCGTTCGTGACGTTGACCGGAGTCGACGGGCGCGAAGTCGATGCGGCAAGCGATTTCGGTTCGATCGACGGGCGCTGGGTGCGAGCCGACGGCTCGGCCGTCTCGTTGTTGCCGGTCGATCGGCGGATCGTTTCGCTCCGCGCGGTCGATCGCGGCGGGCATCGGTTGATGTTGATCGAGTCGCAACGCGAAGGGGCTGGGCCGGGTGAGGGTGCGGAGCGAGCGTTCCATCTGACCTGGCTCGATGCGAGCGGTGCTCCGGTCCCCTGGCGACGTAACGATGATGGGGACGGCGGAGCGCCGCTGGCCGCTCCGCTGGCGCTCGACGAACTCGGGGCTCAGGCCAGCTCCGCGATGTTGACTCCGGACGGCACGCGGCTGTTGGTCGGTTCGCGCGACGGCAAGCTGACGGTCTACCTGCTCGACGCTCCGTGGAAGCCGCACGTGGACGCCGCGGAAGAGGTCGCGGCTGCCGACCAGGTGCCGTTGACCGTCAGCGAACCGTTGCGTGTGATGGCGATCGACTTCCGGAACCCGATCGGCGACCTTCGCTGCGGCACGCTCGATGACGGGGCGCGGATCTGGTTCTCGTTGCGCGAGGTCGATCCGCTGCGACAACGGCAGGTTTCGCGAGCCGGAGTGTTGGATGGACGCCCTTGATGGGCGGAAGGGAGCGAAATGCGGCGCGAAAGGCAGGGTTTCTCCCGGGAGAGAACTCCTTCCCCGAAAAACGGAAGAAGTGCTGCAACTCCGCGTTCGAGGTTCGGATAACTTGGTCGCGGCGACGGGAAGCGGAGTGAAGACCGCTCGATCGCCGAGTGCAAATCGGGGTGCGGAAGTGGTCCATGTCCGGCCCGTTTCCGCGGATCTCAATCAGGAGTTCCCAACATGTCCGCGTTCGTCAAGTTCGATGGAATCGACGGCAGCTCGACTCGCAAGGGTTTCGAAAAGTGGGTCCCGGTCGAGTGCGTGAGCCAGGCCGTTTCCCGTCCGTGCAACGCGGGATCTTCCGGTGTGGCTCGCTATACCTCGACGGCTGCCTGCTCGGACGTCTCGATCTCCGGCAAGCTCGATTGTGCCACGCCGATGCTGCTCGGTTGCATGTGCTCGGGCAAGTTGATCAAGAAGGTCGAGATCGCCTTCTGCCAGTCGATCGGCGATGACGAAGACACCGTCTTCTACAAGGTGAAGCTGGAGAACGTGCTCGTCTCGGGCGTCAGCGTCAACGGGATGAACGACGGAACGCCCTCGATGAGCTGCTCGCTGAACTTCACGAAGGCCGAATGGACCTTCACCAAGTTCACCGAAGATGGGAAGAACGACGGCAACGTCGACGCGAAGTGGGATATCGAAAAGGGCACCAAGTGATCGAATGCTGATGGGCCGGACTGGAATGAGCCGGAGAGGGATTCNNGAGGGATTCGCCTCTCCGGCTCGTTCTTCGCTCGAGCCGCCTCGGCCGCGATCGATCGATTTTTCGCGGCCGACTGACCGTCATCACGATCCGGAATCGATCTCCGAACGATCGAGACCGATTCTTCAGGCGGCACGAACCGCTTCTCGGCTCGCGCCGCACTTCGCTCGGGACTCGCGATCATGGCTTCGATCGAGATCAAGACCGGGGTCGACGGAGGAAAGCTGGAGCTGGTCTCGTTTTCGGGGACCGAGGAGTTCTCTCAGCCGTTCGCCTACGATCTGATCCTCTCGGCCACCCAAGGGGCGCTGTCGCGCGAGGAGTTGCTCGACAAGCTGATCGGTCAGTCAGCGACGATTCTCATGTCCCGTGCGGCGGGCGAGTCGGCCTACATCAACGGCTATCTGTCGGAAGTCCATCTGACGACGAGCGAGCATCAGCTGGTCACCTACCGCGCTCGCCTCGTTCCCTGGCTCTGGTTTCTCTCGAAGAAGTCCGATTGCCGCGTCTACCTCGACAAGACGCCGATCGAGATCATCAAGGAGGTGCTGGATCGGGCGCCGATCAAGGGAAAGGTCGAGTACGGCGATCTGGATGAGGCGATCTATCCCAAGCTCGATTACTGCGTGCAATTTCGCGAGACCGATCTGAACTTCGTTTCGCGGCTGATGGAGCAGTACGGGATCTTCTACTGCTTCGAGCATTCCGAGAGCTCGCATCGGCTGATCCTCGGCGATCAGACCAAGGCCTACCGCCCGGCGGCTGATGCCGTGGTCAACTTCTTCGAATCGCGCTCGAAGACCGAGCTGCGAGCTCCGCAGCTCCTCTCGTGGCAGCACGGCTTTCGGTTCGTGTCGGGAGGCTACGACCAGACCGACTACGATTTCGAACAGCCGAAGCTCGATCAGAAGGCGATCATCGAAAGCTCGCTCGGGCATGGCGTCGCCAAGCCCTATCGGATCTTCGATGCCCCCGGCGAATACAAGACGCCGAGCGATGGGGAACGTTGGACGAAGGTCCGGATGCAGGAGGTCGAGTCGGTGTTCGACGAGGTGGTCGGCTCGTCCACCTGCCGNNCCTGCCGCTCCTTCGCCCCCGGATGCACCTTTCAGGTCGGCAACGTCCATCCGATCGCGACCGAGATCGGGAAGGATTACGTGATTACCTCGGTCTCGCACTCGGCGCACGAATCGGTCCTCTCGGGCGACAGCGGCCTGGACTACGGCAACCGATTCGTGGCGATCCCGGCGGACAAGTTGTTTCGTCCGCAACGCCGAACGCCGAAGCCGATCGTCTCGGGACTTCAGTCCGCCGTCGTCGTCGGCGACGGTCAGGAAGTTCACGCCGACCCCTACGGACGGATCAAGGTCCAGTTCCATTGGGATCGCTACGGACAGAAGAACGGGGCCTCGAGCTTCTGGATTCGAGTCGCCCAGAGCGTCGCGGGCCGTGGCTGGGGTTTTCACGCCATCCCGCGAGTCGGTCAGGAAGTCGTCGTCGAGTTCGAAGAGGGGGATCCCGATCGCCCGATCATCGTCGGCAGTCTGTACAACGCCGACCAGAAGCCGTACTACGACGCCGAAAGGGACCCGGGCAAGACGGCGATCCGCACGCACTCGATGAGCTCGAACGACGGCTTCAACGAGCTGATGTTCGACGATACGCCGGGAGCGGAACGCGTCTTCATCCACGCCGAGAACGGGTACGATCTGCGCGTCAAGAAGGATGCCCGGCAGCGGATCGGCCATGATCTCCACACGATCGTCGGCGAGGAGGGGGACGGAAGTCGCTACGAGCTGATTCACAAGGACAGCGAGCTGCAGATCAAGGGGAACCGGATCGAGCAGGTCGAGGGGAATGTGACGCTGCACGTCGGCGGTGGCAACGGCGGTACGCTCGCGATGAAGATGGACAAGTCGCTCGCCGTCAAGGTCGGCAGCGGCGGTGCGTCTCGGGAAGTCGACGGAGACGTCATCGAGAGGGTCGGCGGCAAGCAGTCGCTCGAAGTCACCGGTGATCAGATCGGCAAATGTGCGACCTGGTCGCACGAGTCGAAGCAGACGACCGAGTTCAAGGTCGGAGCGAACTTCGCCGTCGATGCGGCCAGCGAAGTGCATCTGAAGAGCGGCGCGAACGTGGTGATCGAAAGCGGCGTGTCGCTCAGTCTGAAGGTCGGCAGCAACTTCATTTCCCTGACCCCGGCCGGCATCTTCATTCAAGGGACGCTGGTCGGCATCAACAGCGGTGGTGCTGCCGTCGCCGGAATGGGTGTCATCGGCCAGAGCCCCGCATCGGTTCCTCCCGAACCGCTGCTCGACAAGGATCCGAAGCCTCCCGCGGAAGCTCACGACGAAAAGACCGGTTACGCCTCGATCTGACCGGCCGCGGTTCCGCAGCATCGCCCGAGGATCGAAAGAGATCCTTCGGCGCGGTGCGGCCCATTCCTCCACCTGTCCGTTCCGAGGGAGTTGCCCGATGCCTCCGGCTGCCCGCCTCTCCGATATGCACGTCTGCCCGTTGGTGACCCCCGGTGTGCCGCCGATTCCTCATGTCGGCGGACCGATTATCGTCGGTTGTCCGACCGTCCTGATCAGCATGCTCCCGGCGGCAAGAGTCGGCGATATGGCGGTCTGCGTCGGTCCGCCCGACACGATCGCGATGGGATCGATGACCGTCCTGATCGGAGGGATGCCGGCGGCTCGCATGGGCGATCTCATGGCCCACGGCGGCTCGATCGTCTTCGGTTCCCCTCAGGTGATGATCGGCTGAAACGGGTCGCGTTCCTGCAACCCCCGCGAACCGACGGGGGATGGGCGTTCGTACCGAGTCGTACGAACAAACCGCGGTAAATCGCCGCCGGTCGTGCAACTTTCGCCGGCCAGCTCCGACAACATCTCGGTCGCACCGCGAATGCACCCGCTTGGGTACGGTCGAGGTGTGCGACGTCCGGCCGGCGCGGTCGGACCGATGGTCCCCTCCGACCCGACGCCTCTCACCGCGGCGACGGGATCGGTCACCTCACCCCCGTCCACCGATCGCACCGGGCGGAACGAGTCGACACTTCATGGCTTCGGAATGTCGTCTGCAGATCGCATCAGGTCCCTTCGCCGGACGGATGATCCTCGTCGACTCGGACCACTCGGTCTCGATCGGTCGAGTCGAACCGGCCGATGTGCGACTCGATCACGATTCCTCGGTTTCGCGCCGACACGCGACGATCGAATACTCCAACGGCCGCTTCCGTCTGCGCGATGACGGAAGCACCAACGGCACCTTCCTGAACGGAACGCTCATCGCCTCGGCGCCGCTGCGGCGCGGTGATCGGATCGTCGTCGGCCAGACGTTGATCGAGGTGATCGAGGCAACCGACGCTCCGCCGCCGGTCGGTGGTTCGACCTCCCCTTCCCCCGGCGCGACGCATCTCGGATCGATGTCTTCCGGATCGATCTCTCCGACGCGAGCGACCTCGCAACCGGTTCCGCTCCCGCCGCCGGTGATTGCGCGACGAGACGATTCGTCGGATCCGACGCGCGGCACGATCGCACCGCGAGGTGCCGTTGTCGGCGACGAAGCGACTCGGATCATGCCGAACGATCGGCTAGGCGGTTCGACTCGCGGAACGATGGTCGGTGCCGGCTCGGGCGATCCCGGTACCGGAAGCACCGCATCGGGAGCTGCGGCGCGAAACCGTCCGACACGTGATGACGATGCGACGCTTCCGATCGGGCACGTCACGCTTGACGCCTCGGGATGGCCGTTTCGGTTTCCGTTTGCCGTCGGACGATTCGGACGCGATGCCGCCGACGTTGCGCGACAGCTTCGCGCCTGGGGCCTCGGATGCTACGTCCGGATCCTGCTCCCGCTTCGCGATCTTTCGGCCGAGCAGCTCCGCGAAGCGGAGCGGATGCGGACTCGCGGCGGAGCGGCTGCGCCGACCGACTCGCTGCTGCTGCTCGATCCGGATGACCGCCTCGACCCGATCGAACTCTTCACCCGCAGTTTCGGTCGCAATCGCTGCAGCGCGTTCCTCTGCGATGCCCCCTTCCCCACCGTCGTCCAGACGATCGCCGACCGGATTCCGTTTCTGGTCGATCCCGCGATGATCCGGCATCAGGCAGCCGACCCGGAGCGTGCCGGGTTGCGCGGACCGCTTCCCGGAGTCGTCGGGATCGTGGTCGAGGCGCCGGACGGAGTCGGCGCCTGGTTGCTGCACGATCGAACACGTCCGCTCGGAGTCGAATTGGCGAAACTCGGCAATCCGTTCGGCTGAGTCTCGGCGCCGGCGCAGCCGTTCTCCCGACAGGACGACTCCCCGACCTCCGGTCGGTTCGTGACCGATCGACACTCTTCATCTGTCCGAACCGCTCCCGACGCACGACGAACCAGGAGACGCGAGCATGCCGACGAATCCCGATCAGGGGAATCCGCCGAGCGCCGACGGATCGATCAATACGTATCTCTCGGGCGAAGGGACAAGTTCGAACCGATTCGATCGCACGCGGGTCGTGATCTTCGTCAACGGGATGGGAAACTCCCCCAACGATCATCGCGAGTCGGCTCTGGCGTTGTCGCTGTTGCAGATGTGTCCGGTCATCGGCGTCTACAATCGCTCGGGCGGCTTCTTCGCCGACCTCGGACAGTGCATCGCGGACAAGTACCAGTTCGACGGGCCGATCGCACGCGATCCTCGCGCGGCACTCGATCGAGCGATGGGAATCGCCAAGTCGCGTCCGGGGGGAGCGGCAGCGACTCGCGAGAGCGTCATGCTCGGGGTGCTCGAACGGAACCCGGCAGCGGCGTCGCTCTTTCGACTGATCCGAAAGCCGGAACACCGTCGCACGCCGATCTTCGCTCACAGCCAAGGCAACCTGATCACCTCGAACACCCTCTCGGCGATCGTCGCGGTCGACGGGGCCGACGCGATGATCGGTCGCGATGTCTACACGTTCGGCTCGCCGGCGATGAACTGGCCGGCCGGTGTGCGGACGATCGAGTGCGGCTTCACGTGGGACCCGGTCACCTGGCTCGCCGGTTTCGACACCAGCTTCACCATCTCGAAAGTCGGCATGCCGTCGGGGTCGCTCAACCCGATCACGCATTCCTTTCTCGAGTATCTGCGGCATGATCCCGCCTTCGTCGTCAATCGGTTTCGCTGGGGGAGTCTCGGCGTCACCGTATCGATGGACGAGGAAGGACTGGCGAAATGCCTGTTCGAGATGGGGCAGAATCTGGAGCGGGTCCGCAAGATCTTCGATCATCTGAACCGGCACCACAATTCCGATGCCGATGACGTGGCGCTCGAGTACGTTCGACTGATCCGATCGGCCGGGGACGCGGGGCCGCTCGCGACCGCCGTCCGCCGCGATTCTCCGCTCCGAGACCTGCTGATCAAGGTGATGGACGAAGGATGGACCTCGGACGACGAGAAGAAGGCGATCGCGTTCCTGCGAAGCTGATTCCCTGACTCCGGTTCGGGCCGCTCGACGTATCTCGGGTCGAATGACGTCGAGCGGAACCGGAGCGATCGCCGGCCGAGCTCCTCGGTGCCGACCGACTCCTGCCCCCACGGACTCTGCCGATCGGAGCGGTCATGACGACCGATTCCGTCCGGTCTCCCTCGCGTTTTCACCGGGCTCGGACCCGCTCGAGCCCGCTCCGCACCGATCGTGAGCGGCTCGCCTAGCTCAAAAAACGGCAACGTGCGTCGAAAACGGTGCCGATCGGGGGCCCTTCCGATTAAGAATGGAGGTCTGGTGGGGGGCGGAAGGGATCTGTGGGGGGATTCGACTCGAACGGTCGAAACCGGACCCGCGGGCGCTTGACCGGTCACGAAACATCGTGGCGCGTTCAAGTCGACGGCATCCCGAGAAGCTGCCCACTTCCCGTGATCGCCGGTTACGTTCGTTCGCCGAGCGAGCGCGGTTCGGGCCGAGACCGTCGTTCCCTCCTTCGCGAGAGTTCCTGCATGTTCCGTCGGATACTGCGCCTGTTCCGTGGTCCGCAGGACCTTTCGACGTCGACCTCGCCGAACGGTCGTCCCGCATCGCGTGAAGCGAGAACTCGGCTGGAGTATCAGGAGCTGGAGCGTCGGCGCGTTCTCGATGCCGACTTTTCGCTCGTCGGCAATCAGCTGCAACTCGACAACTTCTCGAACGACTTCTCGCTGGTCGTCGATTCGGATGCCGCCGACGTCCGTCTGACGCTGGCGGCCGGCGAGGTCTGGAACGGCGTCGATGGAGGCGGGATCGCCGGCAACGGGCTCCAGACGCTGACGATCGACAAGGGACTGATCGACNNGGTGCGCAGCAGCTGCTGGTCGACATCGCCGGCGGTTCGGCCGACGAGATCCTGGCGTCCGGCGATGACCTGACGCTGCAGGACGCGGGAGCCGGCACGACCTTCGCCGTTTCGGCGACCTTCGAGAACGTCGTCGGAGCNNNGTGAATCTCGAAGGAAATGTCGCCGCGAATGACGGAAGTCCCCTGGATCTGACCTTCGATGCGAACGTCGTCCTGCTGGCCGATGCGACGATCACCGGCAACGATCTGATCTTCCGCCAGGACGTGTCGAGCGACGTCGGACAGACCTTTCGATTGATCGTCCAGGCATCGGACGACGGAGCCGATCTCGGCTCGGTCGAACTGACCGGCGGGGNNGAGACTCGGTCGCCTCGAAGCGAGCGCGGACGGCGGAGCGATTTCGCTCGGCGGTACGTTCCTGCTCGACGGCAATTCGGCCGAGTTCCTGTCGGACGTCATCCTGGTCGCGGACACCACGATCAACGAAGCGACCGGCGACGTCCGCTTCCATGAGGATGTCTTCGGCGATGCGGACGGGACAAGGAACCTCGTCGTCAACGCCGTCGCCGGGAACGTCGTCTTCGGCGTCGGAGGCGACGTCGATCACGTCGGTAGCGATGCCGACTCGGCCGTTACCGGAACTCTGGCATCGCTCGACGTTACCGCCGGCGCTTCGATCACGGTGAATGCGGCCGAGGTGCTGACGACCGGGCTGCAGGACTATCAGGCCGGAGTCGATCTGACGCTGGCCGGAGATACGGTCGAGGCGACCGCCGGCAACATCAGCTTGGTTGCCGATCGGGATGTGCTCGTCGACGC
>DMPQ01000160.1:2471-2724 GCA_003455945.1 Planctomycetaceae bacterium | reverse complement strand
CGTGGCCGAGGCAAGGTTTCGTTCCCTCACCGAACTCGCTTCGAAGCGTGATCGGTGTCTCTGTCCACCCGACCTCGGGCTCGGAGAGCCCGGGGCCACGACGGCTCGTTCCGAGCCGAGGGAGTGCGATCGGATCACCGCTCGCACCTTCCTGCTTCGAGAGTGCCCGCAGTCACACGGCCGCGCGTCGGGGACGACGCGGGCCCACTTCGGGGCCGAGCCGTTGACGTGGGCCCGGCCACTCCGTGGCCGA
>DMPQ01000160.1:0-2397 GCA_003455945.1 Planctomycetaceae bacterium | reverse complement strand
GCGATGTCCAGATGGACCCAGGGGCGTTCGCGAACGAACTCTTCGAGGAACTTCGCGGCGGTGATCGCACCTCCCCAACGCCCGTTCCCCACGTTCTTGATGTCGGCGACCTGACTGCGGATCTGGTCGCCGAACTCCGAGTGCATCGGCAGCTCCCAGACGTACTCGCCGCAGCGCTTGGCCGCCTCCTTCACCTTGCCGCCCCAAGCGGCGTCGTTGGTCATCAGCCCCGCGACTTCGTTCCCCAGAGCCACGACGCACGCANNGTGTTCAGCACCTCGATCGTCTTGCCGCTGCGAGCCTTGATGACGTCGCCCAGCTTATAGGCGTTGCCGCTCACCAGGTTCTCGACCAGACCGAGCACGCCGAGCACGTTGACCTTGGGCTTGCGCAGTGCAATCGCTCGCATCGCGCCGAGCACCGTCGCCGCGCCGGCCATGTCGCACTTCATGTCCTTCATGCCGTCGGTCGGCTTGATCGANNTACTTCAGCAGGACCAGCCGCGGCGGATGAAGCGATCCCTGTCCGACCGCCAGCATCGCGCGACATCCTTCCAGATGCAGACGCCCTTCGTCCCACACTTCGACTCCCAACCCGACTGCTTCGGCCGTCTCGATCGCCTGTTCGGCGAACGACTGAGGGAACAGGATGTTCGGCGGCTGGTTGACCAAGCGCCGAGTCAGATTGATGCTCTCGCCCATCTGACGCCCTTCGGCCAGATCCGCCTCGCTCGCTCCATGCCAACGGATCTCGGCGAGCGGGTAGGTGTTCTTCGTCTTGCGATACAGGTCCTGCCCTTCACTGCCGATGAACGCGCCGCAGATTCCGGCGGCCGCGAGTCCCGGAGCGAAGTAATAGGCGGCCTTCCGATCGGCCTTCGTCGCGATCTGCCGAGTCGCGATCGAGGCGGCCCACTGCACCCGAACGGCGTTCACCGCGGATCGCTTGCCGAGACCGACGAGAATCGCCCAGCGAGCGAGCGCGGCAGGAGGCAACGGAAAGCGGATCGACTCTCCCTCGTTCCCCTCGAACTCCTTGTGCTCGCGCAGTCGACGCACGATGCCGCCGGTCAGGCGATCGAGATCGGCGAGCGGGCCGGTCATTTCATCATCCGATGCGACTCCGATCACGAGCACATCGACTTCCTGTTCGGACGGGGCGAGAGAGCTGGCGGCCAGATGCATCGGAGACCTCGAACGACGGACGAGCTGAGAAACGGACCGTAGCGACATTTTGTCGCTCCTCCCCCTGTCGGGAAAGCGGACCGGCGCCAAGATGAGTCGGAGGGGGATCCGGCAGCGCGATGCGCCCTGCCGTTCCTGTCGCGTCGGTCGATCCGAACGCGACGTCTCGCCTCGCTTCCCCGCAATCTCACGGCATCGCGATGGGCTATCGGAATCTCGCGCAGTGCGTCGCCGACCTCGAGCGGGCCGGCCATCTCGTTCGTCTCGACGAGCCGGTCGACGCTCGTCTCGAAGCGGCCGAGATCCATCGTCGCGTGCAGGCGAGCGGCGGTCCGGCGATCCTCTTCACTCGGGTCCGCGACAATCGCTTCACGATGGTCTCGAACCTGTTCGGCACGCTCGAACGAGGCCGCTTCCTGTTCCGAGATCGGCTGGAGGCGGTCCGTCGCGCGATCGAACTGAAGATCGATCCGATGGCGGCGCTGAAGCGGCCGTTTCGGTATCTGGGCGCAGCGCGGACCGCCTGGTCGATGCGTCCCAAGCGAGTCAGGTCGGCGCCGATCCTGCGCGGGAACTGTCGCGTCCGCGATCTGCCGTATCTGCAGAGCTGGCCGATGGACGGCGGGCCGTTCGTCACGTTGCCGCAGGTCTACACCGAGAGTCCGTCGAAGCCGGGATGGAGCGGATCGAATCTGGGGATGTACCGGATCCAGCTCCAGGGGAACGACTACCTCCCCGACACCGAGATCGGTCTGCACTACCAGCTGCATCGCGGCATCGGAGTCCATCATCGCGAAGCGCTGCTGCGGAACGAACCGCTCCGCGTCGCCGTCTGGGTCGGAGGGACTCCGGCGATGACGCTGTCGGCCGTCATGCCGCTCCCCGAAGGACTCTCGGAGCTGACGTTCGCCGGCGCGCTCGCCGGCCACCGGATTCCGATGGTCGATTCGGGAGCCGGATTGCCGGTCTACGCCGAGGCCGACTTCGCGATCGTCGGAACGGTGATGCCGGGCCAGACGAAGCCCGAAGGGCCGTTCGGCGATCATCTGGGTTACTACAGCCTGACGCATCCGTTCCCGGTGATGCGAGTCGACAAGGTGCTGCATCGCCCCGATGCGATCTGGCCCTTCACCGTCGTCGGACGTCCGCCGCAGGAGGATACGACCTTCGGTCAGCTGATCCACGAACTGACCGGACCGATCATCCCGACGGT
>DMPQ01000211.1 GCA_003455945.1 Planctomycetaceae bacterium | reverse complement strand
CGCTCGAAGAGGCGGTGCCGACGCTCTTCCGAGCGCGGCAATCGATCGTCGTCGGCGACGAGAAGCAGATGCCGCCGACTCGCTTCTTCGCGTCGCGATCGGCCGAGTCGTCGTCGAGTGGCGACGAAGCGGACGAGGAGGGAGAGGTCGACGAAGAGAGCGATGCGGCGGCCGGCTTGGAAGAGGCGAGCTTCCTGGCGCATGCGGCGCGAGTCCTGCCGTCGACGCCGCTCGGTTGGCATTACCGGAGTCGGAGCGAGTCGCTGATCAGCTTCTCGAACTGGTCGTTCTACGAAGGGCGATTGCTGACCGCTCCGGAAGAGGCGCCGCCGCGCTGCGACCTGCCCGAGATCCGCGTGACCGATCCGTCCGAAGCGGCGGCTCAGGTCGACGGACTGCTGGCCCGAGCGATCTCGTATCACCGCGTCGAAGGGACTTACGAGCGACGACGGAATCGGTCCGAAGCGGAGTACATCGCGCAGCTGGTGCGCGAACTGCTGCGACGCGGCGGCGAACGGACGCTCGGCGTCGTCGCCTTTTCCGAAGCCCAACAGGGCGAGATCGAAGCGGCCCTCGAGAAGTTGGCCGAGGAGGATGCGGAGTTCCGCGAACGGCTCGAAGCCGAGCGGGAGCGGGAGGAGGACGGCCAGTTCTGCGGCCTGCTGGTGAAGAACCTCGAGAACATCCAAGGAGACGAACGGGACCTGATGATCCTGAGCGTCTGTTATGGCCGCGCGCCGGACGGCAAGATGCGGATGAACTTCGGACCGATCAACCAGTCCGGAGGCGAGAAGCGACTGAATGTCGCCTTTACCCGCGCCAAGCATCACATGGCGATCGTCGCGTCGATCGATGCCGAAGCGATCACCAACACCTTCAATCCGGGAGCGGCTTCCTTTCGCAACTACCTGGCCTACGCGGCGGCGATCTCCCGAGGGGATCTCGGCGGAGCCGAACGGATCCTGCGCGGCACGCAGGTTCAGGAGCGAACCGCGGTCGGCGTCGATCCTTGGAATCGAGGGGTCGCCGACGAACTGGCGGAATGGCTGGAATCGGAAGGTTTCGTCGTCGATCGTCAGGTCGGGCAGAGTCGGTTCGTCGTCGATCTGGCGGTGCGGCGTCCCGACGAGCGGGCTTATTGCCTGGGTATCTNNTGCTGGCCGATTTCGGCTGGAAGCCGTGCATCGTGTTAGCGAAGGACTGTTGGAACGATCCCGAGCAGGTCAGGCAGCGTCTGCGCGAGAAGCTGGCGGAGAGCTCGGCGCAGAATTGAGGTTGGCGTTCGGTGGTCGTCCGCTGTGAGCCGCCAGGTCGCTCGGAACATCGCAACGGTCCGCTCCGCATCGCCCCTTTCGAGTCCCCTTGATGTCGACGTCGCTCTACACGCGCCATGAACGCTCGTACCACGGCAACCGGTTCGTCTATCCGGTCCTATCGCGGCGTTCGGGCGGGATCTCGGTCGGCGTCAATCTGAACCCCGACAAGGTCTGCAACTTCGACTGCATCTATTGTCAGGTCGACCGACGTTCGAGCGTCGAAACGCAGTTCGTCGATCTCGAGCGGTTGCTGTCGGAGCTCGAAGCGACCCTGACGATGGTTCTGGACGGGTCGCTCTACGACGATCCGAAGTTCGCGGCGGTCGAGCCGCGGCTGAGGCGTCTGAACGACATCGCGTTCTCGGGTGACGGCGAACCGACGACCTATCGGAACTTCGACGAGATCGTCGAGCGATGTGCCGAGGTGAAGCGGCGCGTCGGAGCGGACGCCGCGAAGATGGTCCTGATCACCAATGCGAGCATGCTGCATCGCCCGCATGTCCGGCGCGGTCTCGAGATCCTCGACGCGAACCGCGGCGAGATCTGGGGGAAGCTCGATACGGGGACCGAGGCGTACTTTCAGGAGGTCGATCGGACGAAGTTCCATCTGTCGGCGATCGTCGCGAATCTGACCGAGGCGGCGAAGGTCCGACCGATCGTCATCCAGTCGCTCTTCCTGCGGATCCACGGCGTCTCGCCGAGCGAGGCGGAGCGAGCGGCGTACTGCGATCGTCTGAACGAGATCACGGCGGCCGGAGGGAAGATCGACCGCGTGCAGATCTACACCGTCGCGCGACAGACGACCGAAGCGTACGCGACTCCGCTGTCGGATGCCGAGATCGACGACTGGGTGGCGGTCGTGCGGGAGCGGACCGGCCTGCAGGTCGACGGCTTCTACGGCGTCGCGGCGGTCGCCGAAGAGACCGAGCCGCAGGAAACGACGAACGAAGACGCCGCCGCCGTCAGCAAGATCGACTCGATCGACGGTCCTACGGCGCGAGGCGAGTCGACCTCATGAGCGACGATCGTGCGAGTCGATCGCGCTCGTCGGTCCCGCTCGGACCGCTGATGGGGGCGATCCTGTTGTTCGGTCTGGTGACGGCGATCGGCGTCGGCCTGGCGGACGAGCGGTTCGACTGGCGCAAGCCGGCGATCGTACTCGCCGGCTCGCTTCTGTTTCTCGGCCCGTGGTGGTGGATGCTCGCGCGCCGGCGCCGCTGAGACGCCTCGTCCGAACGGTCAAGGAGCGTCGGGCGCGTCAAGCCTCGACCGACAACGCATGCGAAGCTCCTCGTCGACCGATCCTCAGAGCTCTTCCGGTCCTGCTCGTTCGTCGACCGGACTCGCGATCCGAATCGGCTTGCTGCTGATATTGATCGTCGCGGCCTGGTTCGCCGTCGGACGCTTCGTCTCGGTCGAGACGCTGGTGGCGCGCGAAGCCGAGTTGCGGGGTTTCGGTGAGCGGTATCCGGTGGCGGCGATGGCGATCGCCTTCGCGATCTACGTCATCATCACCGGAGCGTCGCTCCCCGGCGCCGCTCCGCTGACGTTGGTCTGCGCCTGGTACTTCGGTTTCGCACGCTCCTTGCTGCTCGTCAGCTTCGCGTCGACGCTCGGCGCGACCTTGGCGTTCCTGATCAGTCGCTATCTGATTCGCGATCAGGTCCGCTCCCGATTCGGCGATCGGTTGAGTGCGTTCGATCGGGCCTTCGAGCGCGACGGACTCCAGTACCTGTTTCTGCTGCGACTGGTTCCTGCCGTACCGTTCTTCCTGATCAACCTGGGGATGGGGCTGACCTCGATTCGGCCTCGAGATTTCTGGTGGGTCAGTCAGCTCGGCATGCTCCCCGGCACGATCGCGTATTGCTGGGCGGGATCGCGTTTGCCGAGTCTCGCCGCACTGCGTGACGACGGACTGTCGGCCATCGTCTCGCCCCAACTGCTGGTGGCCTTCGGGCTGCTCGGAGTCCTGCCGCTGATCCTGAAGCGAGTCGCGCAACGTCTGAAGCCTCGATCGATCGACTCGAACGAGGTGTCGCTGGAGCAGCCCGAGTCGCGTCGCCGCTGATCGCCGCGCGACTCGTTCGCCGTTCGTTCGCATCCTCCTCTTGCCGGAACCTTTGCGATGACCGCCGCTCCCCGCGAACCCGACCAGCGCAGCGACGACGAGCGGGACCGATGGGTACGTCCGTCGAACTGGTCTCGGCCGACGCCCCGTCGTCGCTATCGACTGCTGGTGATCGGAGCGGGAACGGCCGGGCTGGTTTCCGCCGCAGGAGCGGCTGGTCTGGGGGCGAAGGTGGCGCTCGTCGAGCGGCATCGGATGGGCGGAGACTGCCTGAATACCGGCTGTGTCCCCTCCAAGGCGTTGATCGCCTCGGCGCGCCGCGCCCGATCGGTCCGAGGTGCGGCGGAGTTCGGCGTGACGGGGGGCGAAGGTCAGGTCGACTTCGCGGCGGTGATGGCGAGAATGCGTCGGCTGCGAGCCGCCATTGCGCCGCACGATTCGGCCGAGCGGTTTCGCGGTCTCGGCGTCGACGTCTTCTTCGGAGCGGCTCGTTTCGTCGGTCCCGATTGCGTGCGTCTGGACGACGGGACCGAACTCCGATTCCGCAAGGCGATCATCGCNNCTCGAAGCGGTCGAGCCGCTGACGAGCGAGCATCTGTTCGATCTGAACGAACTGCCGTCGCGACTGCTGGTGATCGGAGGGGGCCCGATCGGCTGCGAGATGGCTCAGACCTTCGCCACCTTCGGAGCGGCGGTCACGCTGATCGAAGGCGGAGCGAGGATCCTGTCGCGCGACGACGCCGACGCTGCGGCCATGGTGGCTGCGGCGATGACGCGTGACGGCGTGGAGATCCGACTCGGCTCGCGAGTCGTCGCGATCGAACGGCGCGGCGACGAGCGGACGGCGATCGTCGAGAAGAACGGAGAGCGGTTCACGATCCCGTTCGATCGCGTGCTCGTCGCGACCGGCCGACGCCCGAATGTCGCCGGCCTGGGCCTCGAGGAGGCAGGAGTGGCGTTCGATCCGCAGGGCGGGATTCTGGTCGACGATCGCCTGAGAAGCTCGAACCGTCGGATCTTCGCCGCCGGTGATGTCGCTTCGCCGCTGCAGTTCACGCACGCCGCCGACTTTCTGGCTCGATCGGCGATCCGCAACGCCCTCTTCTTCGGACGTGCTTCGGCGTCGGGGCTGATCGTGCCGCGATGTACCTACACCAGCCCCGAAGTCGCTTCGGTCGGCCGGAGTGCCGATCAGGCGGCTGCCGACGGCATCAAGGTGCAGACCTTCGAGATCCCTTTCGCGACGGTCGATCGGGCTCAGCTCGACGGCGAGACGGAGGGATTCGTGCGAGTCGTCTGTCGCGCGGGGAGCGATCGGCTCCTCGGTGCGACGGTCGTCGGCGAGAACGCCGGCGATCTGATCGCGCCGCTCGTTCTCGCCCTGCAGCAGCGGATCGGCCTCGGTCGGATCGGGGCGACGATCCACAGCTACCCGACTCGGGCCGAAGCGATCCGACGTCTCGGAGATGCCTACTCGCGAACGCGTCTGACACCGATGGTCAAGCGTCTGTTCCGCTTCTGGCTCGGCGGGAACGACTGACGTGGCGTGGTGGCGTTGTCGACGATTCGCGAGACGGTGTTTCTCGGCCCGGAACCTACGGGGGGATTCCTCGTGCCGAGCGATCGTCGATGACCGGTTCGAGGTCGATTCGTCGGTCGGCATCGCGTAACCTGAGAGGATCGCGGTAGGAGGCGTCCGGGCCCCTCCGCCCCCGCCTTTCCTTTCCCACCTGCCGATCGCTCCGATGATTCACTCTCGCTCGACGCCTCTCTTGCGCCGACCGCTGCTGGCTCTCGGCATGCCCCTGTTGCTGCTGTTGGCTCTGACGCCGGTTCGTCCGTTGTCGGCTCAGGAGAGCGAGACGACCGACGCGCCGTCGACCGCTATGCCGTCCGACGAAGCATCATCGGCGAGCGCCGAACGGTTGTGGAACGAACATGTCCGACCGTTGTTCGAGGCGCGCTGCCGCGACTGTCACGGGAGCGCCAAGCAGGAAGGAGGAGTCGACCTGCGCAGCGCCGCCGCGATCCTGGCGGGAGGCGACTCGGGTGAGCTGCTCGATCGCACGACGCCCGGTGCCTCGACGCTGCTGCGCGTCCTGCTCGCCGACGCCGAAACCCGGATGCCTCCGGATGGTCCGCCGCTGACCGAAGACGAACGCCTGTACGTCTCCCGCTGGCTCGAAGCGGTCGCCGCGGCCGGCGACGATCCGAGCTGGGCCGCAGCGGCGGACGCTGCCGCGCCGCTCCCGTGGGAATACGATCCGTCGACGCTTCCGGGACCCGATCAGGATCCGACCACGGTGATCGATCGCTTGCTGGCCGATGCATGGTCGCGCGACGGCATCGTGCCGGCCGAACCGGCCGACGATCGGACCTTCGTTCGACGCCTGTACCTGGACCTGGTCGGACGGATTCCGACGGTCGACGAGACCGATTCGTTTCTGGCCGCCGATCCGGCGACTCGCCGCGCCGAACGGATCGCGCTGCTGACCGACAGTCGCGAGCATGCCGAACATCTGGCGAGGATCTTCGACGTCGTCTTTCAGGGACGCCGATCGTTCGGTCAGCTCGGTCGACGCCAGGGAGGAGGCCGTCGCGGCGGAGGGCGCGGCGAAGGAAACGGCGGCGGCGAGAGTCCGTGGAGCGAGTTCCTGATCCGCGCGTTCGAGACGAATCGTCCGTGGAACGAGACGGTGCGCGCGATCGTGCTCGCTCGCCCGACCGACGAGATCGATCGCGGAGCGACCGGCTTCCTGCATGCGAAGAACGATCGGTATCAGGAGATCGCCGAGGCGCTGTCGCCGGCGGTTTTCGGCGTGCAGATCCAATGCGCCCAATGCCACGACCATCCGCTCGCGAGCGAAATCGGACAGCGACACTACTGGGGGCTGGTCGCGTTCTTCAATCGAGGCAAGGCCGAGAACTCCCCTCAGGGGCCCGCCGTCCCCGAATCGGCGATCGGCGGCTTCTCGACCTTCGCCGATCTGTCGGGCAAGTCGCAGCCGAACTTGCTCGAGTTTCTCGGTCGACCGCCGGTCGAGGAGCCTCGTCCCGAAGATCCGAACGCGACTCAACCCGATGCACCGGAACTGTACGACGATCCGGTCGGCATCGACGGCGTCGGCGAAGGGATGCCGAAGGTGCCGAAGTTCTCGCGGCGGCAGAAGTTCGCGGATGAGGTGCTCGCCGGACATCCGCTCGTCGCCCGCGCGATGGTCAACCGGATCTGGGCCCTGCTGATGGGACGCGGAATCGTCCATCCGGTCGACAAGCTCGATTCGACGCACCCGCCGGCACATCCCGAGCTGCTGTCGTGGCTGTCGCGCGACTTCGAGACGCACGGGTACGACGTCCGACGTCTGGTCCGAGCGATCACTGCCTCGCGCGCCTACGCGCTCGGCAGTCGCCGCCCCTCGCCCGAAACGGCGCCGTCGAGTTTCGCCTGGTCGCTCGAACGGCCGCTGTCGGCCGAGACGTTGGCTCGGAGCCTGGCGGTCGGTCTGAACGGCGAACCGGGGGAACCGATCCCGGGACTCGAACGCCCGCTGATCGAGACCTTTCCCGATCTCTTTCCCGAAGAGATCGTGACGACGTTGCCTCAGGCGATGTTCCTGACGAACCATCCGGAGTTCAATGCGGCGCTTCGTCCGGCCGACGGCAATCTGACTCGCGAAGCGCTCGATCTGCCGGAGGTCGAGGCGCGAGTCGCGTTGCTCTATGCCCGTCTGCTCGGACGCCCGCCGGCCGACGAAGAGCGGGCGGTCGCGATCGGGTTCCTGCAGTCGCATCCCGATCGTCCCGAGATCGCGATGACCTCGCTCGTCTGGTCGTTGGTGACGAGCGCCGAGTTCCGCTTCAACCACTGAATCGAAGCGCGTCGTGCGTGCGAGCCGCGCCGTCGCCGAGTCCGTCCGGAGTCCGAACCGTGAATCAGCGCCGACCTGACTGCGGAAGCATCGACCATCGCTTGCACCGTCGCCGGTTCCTGGAAGGGGTCGCGGCGGCCGGAGCCGTCTCGTCGTTCAGCTTCGCCGGTCTGCTCGCTCAGGACGACATGCGCGATGCGATCGCGGCGCAAGGAAAGAAGTGCATCGTGCTCTGGCTGTGCGGGGCACCGAGTCAGTTCGAGACGTGGGATCCGAAACCGGGGACGGCGACCGGCGGCCCGTTCGGATCGATTCCGACATCGATCCCCGGCGTCCACTTCGGCCAGATGATGCCCAAGTGCGCCGAGATCGCGCATCGGCTGACCGTCGTCCGTTCGATGCGGACCGACCAATCGGAACACTTTCAGGCGATCGATCTGCTGACGCGAGGCGAACCGCCTCGTCCGCCCTTCACCCGCCCCATCCTCGGCAGCGTTCTGGCGAAGGAACTGGGGCGAGCCGAGCAGAAGGTACCGGGATTCGTCCTGCTGGATCCCTGTCCCGAAGGGAACGAGTTCAAGTCGTTCAAGGCGGGTAACTGGTCCGGTTGGCTCGGCGGCGAGTTCGCTCCGGTCCGCGCCGGAGGGGAGTTCAAGATCCGGAACATCGATCTTCCGGAAGGGATGTCGGACCTCGACCATCGGGAGCGCGAGGCGCTGCGGGAACGGATCGTTCGACGTCATGCCAACGAGGTCGCTTCCGAAGCGGCTCAGGGCTACAACGCCGCCTTCCTGCGCGTGCGGGACCTGATGAGCTGCGCACCGCTGTTCGATCTCGAGAGTCTGCCTCAGGCGGATCGCGATCGTTACGGCCCCGGCGCCTTTGCGCAGTACGCGCTGCTGGCTCGGCACCTGATCGAAAACGGCTCGACCTGCGTCATGGTCGCCAACGGGATGCCGTGGGACTGCCACGTGCTGAACCACGAGATCCATCAGATGCTCGTCCCCGAGATGGATCACGTCGTCCGGACGCTGCTGGACGATCTCGAGGAACGAGGGCTGCTCGACGAAACGCTCGTGCTGATCATGGGTGAGTTCGGCCGCACGCCGTGGCTCAACGATTCCCGCGGTCGCGATCACTATCCGAACGCCTGGAGCATGGCGATGGCCGGAGCCGGCACGAGGCCGGGAGTCGTCTACGGCGCGACCGACCCGCTCGGCTTCGAAGTGACCGAGAACCAGGTCGATCAGCGACGTCTGTTCGCGACGATCTATCGCGCCCTGGGACTCGACCCTCACGCGAAGTACGACATCCCCGGCTTCCCGACGTTCCATCACGTCGAGCAGGAAGCTCAGCCGATCGCGGAACTGCTGGCGTAGGCGTCCGGCTGCGGGCGTATAGAGGTGGACACCGGTCGAGCTTCGAAGTTCGTTCGGCGGCGCAACGAAGCCTTGCCTCGGCCACGGAGTGGCCGGGCCCACGCCAAGCGCCGACCTCATCTGACGCACCACCAGCCCGAAGCGAAGCGACGGGATCGGCAGCGTCGAAAAACGCAGTGCGACCGAAGGGGCCGCAAGTCGTGGCCCCGGGCTCTCCGAGCCCGAGGTCGGGTGGACTCCGA
>DMPQ01000216.1 GCA_003455945.1 Planctomycetaceae bacterium | reverse complement strand
GAAACTCCGGGCCAGATCGTCCGCCGCGCCTGATTCGGTGAATAGCGAGACCGGGCGGAGAAACGTTTCTCCGCCCGGTCTCGCTGTTCACCGAATCAGGCGCGGCGGACGATCTGGCCCGGAGTTTCGCTGGTGGGCGTGCCATCGAGGATGACGGTCCGACCGTTCACGATCACCCGGTCGATCCCGACCGGCTCCAGGAAGGGCTCGGTCCAGGTCGAGCGGTCAGCGACGGTCGCTTCGTCGAAGATCACCACATCGAACAGTTCGGGATCCAGCGGGAGCGCGTCCGAGACGCTCAGCGGACTCATCAGCCAGATCGGCTTCAGGTCCTTCACCACACCCCCGGTCGTGTTGCCGACCAGGTCGCGAATGGCGGGATGCCGAATCGACTTGCGGAACTCGTGCTGCAGCTTCTTCAGCCCGACCTGCCATTGGCGCAGCGCCGGGTCCTCGTCCTTCTTCGTTCGCCCCAGCTCTTCCGCCGCCGCGACTCGGCCGCGAAACGCTCCCGCGACCTGGCGTTCCAGTCGCGCGGCGTTCGCCGTCAGCCATTCGCGATAGGAGGTCTCCAGATTCCGCTGGATCGCGTCGCGAGCTGTCGCATCGAAGCGCGCCGCCGACGGATCGGAACGCAACGATCGAGCGATCGAACGATCGAGGATCGCCCCTTCGAGAGGATCGGGCCCGTACGGCAATCGTCGCAGCGCGTGTCGGACCGGCACCGAAAGGCGGCCGATCCGCCGGAGCGGTTCGAGGAACTCCTCCAGACGCCCCGCTTCGGACCGAAGTTGCGGCACGAGCGATTCGAGTTCGTCGAGCGACAGGCGTTGGGGTTCGTCGAGCCAATCCGCGGTCCGTTCGGCGATCCTTCCGGTCAGATCGATCGCCGAAGCGAGAGCGGCGAATCGTTCGGCCGAGTCGCCGGCGCCGATCGTCGTCCGCAGCCAGGCGACGACCGCTCCGGTCGCTTCGCGCATCGTCCGGCGTCCCGCTTCGATCGCCGTCTCGGCCTNNGCCGCGCCAGTCGACCGCATCGGTCAGCTCGCGCTTGGCCTGGTCGAGCTCGGCGACCGCCTGCTGTTCGGCCGACAATCGCTCGAGAACCTGGACCAAGGTCGGTCGGATCGAATGAGCGTCGAAACGATAGCGGGCAGTGACGGTCGAGCGGAGCTTCCACCACGCCGGTACGAGCCAACGCCACCAAGCCGGCTCGAGACGTCGCGCCGCGGCGAGCGCGAACTCGGTGTCGTCGGTCGACAGCCGATCGGTCCAGTGTCCGTTCGCTTCGCGCCGCTCGGCGGCGGTCCGTTCGAGAGGGCGGAGTGCGCGGCGCCGCTCGTCCCAGGTCCGCGACACGATCGATTCGGGATCGAGCAGCCCGATCGCTCGCGGGGAAGCGAGCGGCGCGCACGAGTTGGCCTCGATCCATCGACTCCGCTCGTTCGCCAGATCGTCGAACCGTTCGGGACTCCAGCCCGCCGTCCGCAGCGTGCCGCGTAGCGTGTCGAGCAGCTCCGCGAGCTTCGACACGCCGTCGGCGATCAGCGCGGTCGGTTGAGGATGATCGGCGATCGACGGCGCGAGCCAGCGGAGCGGGTGCTCGGCGAGAGAGCGTCCGGGGGATGAGCGGCCGATCCAATCGAAGAGCTCCCGCAGCTCGGCTCGGTCGGCTCGCCAGCGAGCCAGCTCGGGAAGGGTCTCCTGCTGTCGCGGATCGAGCTGCGGGGCGTCGAGCCCCGCCAGTCGCAGGCGTCGGGTCAGTTCGATGCGCGATCCGATCCGTTCGCGACACGCGACTCCCGCCTCGGGTTCCGCCGCGAGCATCGTTCGATCCCAGCCGATCAGCGGTTCGAGTTGCTGCTGCAGTCGCGCCGCAGCATCGGACTCGCTTGCCGATTCGCTCCCGCGCTCGATCAGGCGTTCGAAGGTGCGCCGCAGGTCGTCGATCAGCCCCCGCTTGTCTCCTTGCGAGTCGTGGATCAGGCAGGCGAGATGTCCGATGCCGCACTGCCTGAGTCGGGCATGCACGACGTCGATCGCGGCCCGCTTCTCGCAGACGAACAGGACTCGCTTGCCGCGTCCGACGAAATCGGCGATCAGGTTGGCGATCGTCTGGCTCTTGCCGGTGCCCGGCGGTCCCTGAACGATGTAGCTCCCGCCGTCGCGAGCTCGTGCGATCGCGGTCGCCTGAGTCGGATCGCAGGGGAGTATGTCGAAACGGTCGTCGAGACTCGGCGGCTGAGGAAGTCGCTCGATCGCCGGTGGCGGCTCGGTCGAGAAGGCCGCATCGAAGACCGGGTGCTCGATCGGCGAGTCGATCAGCGCATCGTAGTCGCGCACCAGACTCATCTTCCGATACCGAAAGTTCGCGAGCGTCAGGGCGCAGAGATCGAAGTGCCAGACGTACGGATTGCCGTCGTCGGAGGCCCCCAGCGAATAGAAGGTCCGCTCGCTCTCGAGGGTCGAGCCGTCGGTCGGCGGAACGAAGTCGTCGCGCTTCAGACGCTGCCGATCGCCGACAAGTCCTTCCAGTCGGCCGAGCGACGGGCGGACGAACGCCTTGTAGAGCGCCAGCCCGGCGGGACGCCAGAGGTTCGGATCGTAGCTGTACGGGACATCCGAGAAGCGACGATCGGGCCGCCGCGTTCCCGCGACTCGGCGACGATACTGATCCAATCGTCGGCGGGCGCGCGCGTGGATCAGCTCGATACGAGGGCGATCGATGCGCGACAGCGTCACCGCCGGCTCGCTCTGACGGATCGCTGCCGCCAGGAACTCGTGCAGCGCAGCCGGATCGGTCTCGGCCAGATCGATCGCTTCCGGCAGGCGGATGCCGAAGAGCTGCGAGAAGCGATGCCGGATGACCGGATTGATCTCCGCCTCGCTCGACAACGGTTCCAGTTCGAACGCGTCGCGAACCCCCTTGCGCTTGTGCAGACGGACCGGCGCGAGAACCAGCGGCGAGCGGAATCGCTCCTTCGTCGGACTCTTCAGATCGGTCCAGACGATCCAGCAGAGGACCAGTCGCAGCTGCTGAAAGCCGTACTCCGCCAGATCGCGGCGCGCCTCGGCGGCGATTCGTTCGAGATGCGACGGCAGATAGATCGCTTCGTTGAAGTCCAGGTGCTTCGCGAGCGAGATCCGCTTGCCGCCGACGATCTGTTTCCGCAGTTCGTCGTTCCAGGTCCAGATCCGATCGGCCGCAATCTCCTGAGGCCGGAAGCTCAATGGAACCGACGCCTGAGTCAGGTCCAGACTCTGCAGCGATCCCGGCTCGTCATGCAACAGGCGATTGCGCCGGGTCAGATCGAAGAGCCGCTCGCGCAGACGATCGAGAATCGTCTGACGGCGACCGCGCAGATCGGACGAGCGAAAGCCGGGGAGCGACGCCAGATCGAACTCCAGATCGACCGACTGTTCGCGATAGTTCTCGAGCCCGGCGATCACCGCGGCGAGATCGCGTTCGCGGCGGGCTCGATCGAGCTCCGTCAACCGACAGATCGTCTGAGCCAGGACCGGATGGAGTGCCGGCCAGC